>NZ_JALBYS010000044.1:0-46306 GCF_022678525.1 Serratia sp. PGPR-27
CCTCCGGCCTGCCGCTGTTCGTGCCGGACGACGTGACCGACAACGCCCAACTGATGGCCTACTACCGGGCCTGGCAGCCGAAACACCCGGCGGGCAGCTACCGCGTCTATTCCAATCTCGGTATCGGCATGCTGGGCATGATCGCCGCCAAAAGCCTCGACCAGCCGTTTATCCAGGCGATGGAACAGGGGATGTTGCCGGCGTTGGGCATGAGCCACACCTACGTTCAGGTGCCGGCGGCGCAGATGGCCAACTATGCGCAGGGTTACAACAAGGACGATAAGCCGGTGCGGGTCAATCCCGGCCCGCTGGACGCCGAGTCTTACGGCATCAAGTCCAACGCTCGCGATCTGATTCGCTATCTGGACGCCAACCTGCAGCAGGTGAAGGTCGCACAGCCATGGCGCGACGCGCTGGCCGGGACGCACGTCGGCTATTATAAGGCGGGCGCGTTCACGCAGGATCTGATGTGGGAGAACTACCCGTATCCGGTGAAACTGTCGCGTTTGATCGAGGGCAACAACGCCGGGATGATCATGAATGGCACGCCGGCTACCGCCATCACGCCGCCGCAGCCGGAATTGCGCGCCGGCTGGTATAACAAAACCGGCTCTACCGGCGGTTTCTCCACCTACGCGGTGTTCATCCCGGCGAAGAATATCGCCGTGGTGATGCTGGCCAACAAATGGTTCCCGAACGACGATCGGGTCGAGGCGACTTATCGCATCATCCAGGCGCTGGAGAAGCGCTGACAATCAGGGGCGCCGGCGGGGCGCCCCTACCACCGATGCTGCCGTTCACGTTGCTCGCGCATGAAATCGATAAAGGCGCGCAGTTTGAGCGGCAGATGTCTGCCGGCGGGGAAGTAGATGAAAAATCCCGATGCTTCGCTGGCGTAACCCGGCAGCACTTCCACCAGTTGCCCCTGTGCCAGCTCCTGCAACACCGTGCCCTGAAAACGCTGTGCGATACCCAGCCCCGCCAATGCCGCATCCTTGATCAGCCTGTCTTCGTTAAAAATCAAACTGCCGCTGACGTCCAGCGCGCGTTCATCGTCGCCCAGGCTGAAATACCAGGGTTCCAGTTTGCCGCTGCCGGGAAAACGGTAGCGCAGGCAATGGTGCGCGAGCAGATCGTCCGGCGTGGCCGGTGCGCCGCAGCGCGCCAGATAGTCAGGCGAAGCGACCAGCACCCGGCGCTGGCCGTTATCGATCGGCACGGCGATCATGTCCTTTTGCAGCATGGCGTGCATGCGAATGCCGGCATCGAAACTGCCCAGCACCAGATCGGAAAAGCGGTCTTCGGTAAACAGCTCCAGCTGCACCTCGGGATAGCGCCGCTGAAACGCCGCCAGATGCGGCATCACCAGCAGCGAAGCGGCCAACTGCGGCAGCGTAATGCGCAGCAGGCCTGCCGGCTGTGCGCCCAGGGCGCGCACATCGTCCGCCGCCACATCGATCTGGCCCATGGCCGGCGACACCTTCTGATAGAACAACCGGCCTTCGTCGCTGAGGCGCACCGAGCGGCTGGTGCGGTGAAATAACCGCACTCCCAGCTGATTCTCCAGCGCCTGAATGTTTTGCGACACCGCCGGCGGCGTGACGCCCAGTTGGCTGGCCGCGCGGGTAAAGTTGCCCAGGCGTGCCACGGCTTCGAAATAGGGCAGCAGTTGCAGGAGTGAACTCATCTATCAATAACCTCTGCTTAATGATTCATTAAATTATGCCTTATTTTAATTTATGAAGAACGTTTTAGACTGGTTTTACTTTCCCTCAGAGAGATTAAAATCATGTCGGCAATACAACAGGCGTTAACAGAACGGATCGCGGCGATCGATCAACAGGCGATGGCCGAAGGGCGCATCGTCGGCAGCGTGGTGCTGGTGGCGCGGCGGGGCGAAATTTGCTACGCCGGGGCGGCCGGCTATGCCGATCGCGAAGCGCGGCAACCGATGCGGCGGGAAACGCAGTTTCGGCTGTCGTCGGTTTCCAAACCCTATACCACGCTGGCGGCGTTGCGTTTGATTGAGCAAGGCAAGCTGAGCCTGGACGATGCGGTCAGCGACTGGCTGCCGTGGTTTACCCCGGCACTGGCGGACGGCCGGCGCCCGACGATCAAGATCCGTCATTTGCTGAGCCATACCGCCGGGCTGGACTATCGGCTGAACCAACCGCCGGCGGGCGTTTACCATCAGTTGGGGATCCAGGACGGCGTGGAGCTGTCGACGCTGACGCTGGAGCAAAACCTGCGGCTGTTGGCGCAGGCGCCGTTGCTGTCGGCGCCGGGGGAGCGCTTCAATTATTCGCTGGCGATCGATGTGCTTGGCGCGGTGCTGGAGCGGGTGACGGGCATGTCGCTGCCGCAACTGTTTGTCGAATGGGTGGCGCAGCCGCTGGGGCTTGGCAACACCGCATTCCATGCGACGGACGCCGCGAACCTGGCGACGCCGTATTACAACACCCCGCAAGGGCCACTGCGCATGTATGAAGGCCTGCGGGTGGCGCTGCCGGAGGAGATGGCGGGGGGCGAGGTGCTGTTTTCACCCGCGCGGGCGCTTAACGCGGAGGCTTATCCTTCCGGCGGCGCGGGCATGGTCGGCGATGCCGACGACGTGCTGAAGCTGGTGGAAGCGCTGCGCAGCGGCGGGCAGGGCATGTTGCAGCCGGACACGGTGGCGTTGCTGCGCAGCCCGCACGTGGGCGCGCAGGCGCAAACGCAAGGGCTGGGCTGGGGCTTCGGCTTTGGCGGCGCGCTGCTGGTGGATCCAGACGCCGCGCAGACGCCGCAGCACGCCGGCACCCTGACCTGGGGCGGCGTTTACGGCCACAGCTGGTTCTTTGATCCACAGGCGCAGCTGAGCGTGGTGATACTGACCAACACCGCGTTTGAAGGCATGTGCGGCCGCTACCCGCAGCAGATCCGCGATGCGGTTTATGCGGCGTAAATAAAAAGGGCCCCGCAGGGGGCCCTTGTCAGGTTTTCAGGCGATTACTGCGCCGGTGCCGGAGCGGGTTCCGCTTCCTGAGCCGGTTCAGCGTCTTCCGCCGGGGCGCCCAGCATGGCGAACTGGCCGATGAACTCCTGCAGCGACATTTTGTTGCCGTTCAGGTCAACCTGGTTGTCGGCATAGTGGAACTGGCTCGCGATCACGCCGTCTTTCTGGGTGGTCAGCTTGAACATCTGCCCCATGGCCGCCAGGCCCTGCACTTGCTGCTGCGCCAGTTTCTGCGCGTCTTCCGCATTATAGCCCTGCAACAAGGCGGTCTTCGCGGTCACTTCGGTAGCCATCGCTTCCGGAATGGTCAGGCTGAGATCCAGCTTTTTAACCGCCTGAGCGATCAGCTGATCCGGCGATTGTGCCGGGGAGGCAGCCTTACTCGGATCGGTCATCGCCAGATCCAGCGTGAAGACGCTCTCACCCTTGCTGTTTTTCCAGCTCAGCGGGGCGATGCTGAGGCTTGGGTTGCCTTTCAGCAGCATCGGCAGGTTCTTTTGCAGCATCTCGGAGGTCTGCTGTTCGTAGACGTCCGGATCCAGGTTCTCGCCCTGCTGCAGCAGCGCCATGGTTTGGCGGTTGTAGCTGTCGGAGAAGTCTTTCAGCGCCTTGCCGTCGACGTTGTCGATTTTCAGCGTCAGTTTACCGGCACCGAAGTCGTTGCCCTGCACCTTGAGCGCGTCCATGGTGTAGTCGATCTGGCCGCCGATATTGCTGCTGCCTTGCTCGCCAAACTTGCTCACCAGATTGAAACCGTCCAACGCCACGGTATCTTTACCGTCGATCGTCAGTTTGAACTGCTTCAGCGTCATCGTCTGATCGCCGAGCTTCACGCCGAACTTGCTTTCGTTGCTGTTGCCTTTCAGGTTGAAGCCCTGGAAGGTGATCTGCTCGTTTTGGCCGAATTCGTTCGGGCTGGCGAACACGATAGTGTCGCTATTGGCGTCCAGCGCGAATTTTTTCAGATCGCGGGACACATCGGCGTCAATGGTGGCGCCGCTGAATTTCAGCGAAGATTTATCCTTCTGGTAGTCCAGTGGGATAAAGTCGATGGTGGACGCGGTATCGCCGCTGTACGAGATGCGCGAATCGGCGGTAAACAGCGATTTGCCTTTGGTGGTTTCAAACAGACCTTTCACCGCCGGGGTGTTTTCCAGCTCGGTATGCACCGACGCCATGCTCGGCAGCAGGTTGAATTTTTTCAGCTGCGCGAACGGGAACGGACCGTGATCGATGGTTTCCAGGAACGCCACTTCTTCACCGGCTTTCAGCGCCGCGTTTTCGCTGGTATCCGTGCCGTCGGAACGCAGCACATAACGCACTTTACTGCTGAACAGGCCGCGCTGGTAATTTTCATAGCTCAGCTTGACGCCGGCTTTCGGCAGGTAGGCTTTCAGTTGGCCGTTGGCGTTGTCGACGACTTCGCCCATGTGCTGCTCGATCTGTTTCCCGGTGTACCAGGATGCCCCGGTCCATGCTGCGCCAAGAACGACAATGACGCTGACAGCGACTAACGATTTTTTCATAGCTCTGTTTCATCCTTTTTTTCTTATCACCCTCCGTTGCATGGGAGGGGAAAATAGGGGCCGACAAAAAACGCCCGCAGGCGTTTAATTGTGGGGGTAGCTCTCGCTTTCAGCAAGCAATTTGCTGAAATTTATCAACGGTTAGGCCAGCTGGTTATAAACCCGGGCGATGCGGCCGCTGCCGCTGACGTTGACCGGGGATTCGAACGCCCCGATAAAGCAGGATTCGCCCGGTTTGAGCGTCAGGCGTTGCCCGGATTTCTCCAGCGTCGCTTCGCCGGCGACGCAGAACACGATGGCGGCGCTTCGCTGTGCCAGCGCCTGTGGTGCGGCGGTCAAATCGTGCAGTGAGAAGGCGAAATCCTCCACCGGGATCGGGAAGAACAGCTCGTTGCCGCGTTGCTCCGGTTGGGTCAGCAGGCCGGAAGCCGGTTGCGGGCGGAACTGCAGGTTGGCCAGCAGCTCGGGCACGTCGATGAATTTCGGCGTCAGGCCCGCGCGCAGCACGTTATCCGAGTTGGCCATCACCTCCAGCGCCACGCCTTTCAGGTAGGCGTGCGGCGTTTCGGCATACAGGAACATCGCCTCGCCCGGCGCGAGCTGCACCACGTTCAGCAGCAGCGGTGAGAACAGACCGCTGTCGTCCGGATAGAAGCCGGCGATAAAGCGCACGGTATCCCAGGGTTCCCCCTGCTGGTTGTTGAGCGCGGCTTTCAGCACGCCGAGCGCCAGCGATTTTTGTTCGCCACTCATCGTCAACAGGCTGGCGAACAGGGTCGCGAGGTGCGCGGTGTCCGGCTGTTGCAGGAAGGCGGCGATGTCGTGGTGCGCGCCCGCGATCGGTTGCAGCAGGGAAACGATATCGGCCAGTTCGCGAAAGCCGTTCATCGCCAGGAACGGCGTCAGGGCGAACACCAGCTCGGGCTTGTGGTTGGGATCTTTATAGTTGCGTTCGGCGGCGCTCAGCGGGATGCCGGCGGCATTCTCTTTCGCGAAGCCGATCTCGGCCGCCGCTTTACTCGGGTGAACCTGGATCGACAGCGGCTGATCGGCGCACAGCACTTTAAACAGGAACGGCAACTCGCCAAAACGGCTGGCGACGTCGGCGCCCAGCTGTTTTGGCTGGTCTTCATCGATAAGAAAGCGCAGCGAACGCAGTTCGCCGTCGGCGCCCGGCACGCGGGAAGGGCTCTTGGGATGGGCGCCCATCCACAGTTCGGCCATCGGCTGATTATCCGGGTTGGCGATGCCGTAAAGACGGGTCAGCGCATCGTGGCTGCCCCAGGCGTAATTCTGTACCGCGTTGGTCATTTTTTGCATGTCGATAAACGTCCTTAACGTCATTGTCGCACTGGATGACAATAACCTACTGATTTTATACGGTTAACTAAATCTGTGCCGACGACTATCCTACGCCCGCGTCGGCAGGAAAAATCATGGGCGCGATCAAAAAAACGCCGGATAACGTCGCGCCCGGCAATGGGGCCATAGTATAACGTGATAACGATCGGCGTCTCAATTGGCGCGCAGGTCCCAAGGCGACCCGGAAAACCCGCCGATCGATTATTATTTGGCTCAACGGGGATTATTGCCGTTAGCCTGGTCATTCAACGTCATTATTTATTTTTTCAGCATGTCAAACTATGTCGGCTGAATTTATTTTTTACCGTCTGAGCCATTCCCTTATTATTATTCTCGCGCTGCACCGGGCTATCACACGCTGAGCTTAAACCTGGGCGTCAGACCCCTTTACCGTAACGGCTAACACGTCGATTTAACGAAACAAGAGGTCTGTTGCATGAAAACACTGTTGTTGCTGTTGGGGTTTTGCACCGGCGCAGCCCAGGCGGCGGTGATTGTCGCCTATCCCTACGCGGCGCCGCGCGCCGTGGTGATCGCGCCGGCGCCGATCGTCGTCACACCCGCCCCGGTCACGGTTCCCGCCGCGATCGCGCCTGTGGCGTATCCGCTGGCACTCACCGCCGGTGCGGCGGCGACCGGGGCGTATCGGCATCATGAACGGCAGGACGCCTACGACGAGATCAATCATCTGCAGCAGCAACGGATCGATGAACTCAATCATTTACAGGCGCAGCGCATCAATAATTTTAATGCGCGTCATCCGCGTTAATGGTTATCCAGATTTTTATTCTCCAGGCTCATTCCCGGCCGTTTATTTCACCGCGGGTTAACCGGCGGAAAATAACCGCGTCGTTAATGGGTAAAAGAGATGAAACGTGCTGTGAGAT
This sequence comes from Serratia sp. PGPR-27, assembly GCF_022678525.1. Lineage (NCBI taxonomy): Bacteria > Pseudomonadati > Pseudomonadota > Gammaproteobacteria > Enterobacterales > Yersiniaceae > Serratia > Serratia sp. PGPR-27. The sequence continues at coordinate 6,771 of NZ_JALBYS010000044.1, forward strand.
AACTCTCTTAATGCGAATAGTTATTATGTCACTATACTGGGAGTGCATGCCGACGTGGGGGGGAGCGCGTCGGCCTAACCCTACAATTTTAGGAATTATGCTAAGGAGATCGTGATGGCAGGCGTTCGTATCGAAAAAGACTCTATGGGCCCCATCGAAGTACCGGCCGACAAGCTGTGGGGCGCGCAAACCCAGCGTTCGTTGGCGCATTTCCGTATTTCCTCCGAAAAGATGCCGACCGCGCTGATCCACGCGCTGGCGTTGACCAAGCGCGCCGCCGCGCAGGTGAACGTGGATCTGGGGCTGCTGCCGGCCGAACGGGGCGCCGCCATTATCAACGCCGCCGACGAAGTGCTGGCGGACAGCCATGCCGACCAGTTCCCGTTATCAATCTGGCAAACCGGCTCCGGCACCCAGACCAACATGAACATGAACGAAGTGTTGGCCAACCGCGCCAGCGAGCTGCTGGGCGGCGTGCGCGGTGAAGAGCGCAAGGTGCACCCGAACGACGACGTCAATAAAAGCCAGAGCTCCAACGATGTGTTTCCCACCGCGATGCACGTGGCGGCGGTGATTGCGCTGCGCGAACACCTGATCCCTGAGCTGAAAGTGCTGCACAAGACGCTGAGCGACAAGGCCGAAGCCTACCGCGATATCGTCAAAATCGGCCGCACCCATCTGCAGGACGCCACGCCGCTGACCCTGGGGCAAGAGATATCCGGTTGGGCGGCGATGCTGGCGCACAATCTGAAACACATCGAGGACAGTATCCCGCACATTGCCGAGCTGGCGCTGGGCGGCACGGCGGTCGGCACCGGCCTGAACACCCATCCGGAGTACGCGGTGCGCGTCGCTAAAGCGCTGGCGGAATTGACCCATCAGCCGTTCGTCACGGCGCCGAACAAGTTCGAAGCGCTGGCGACTTGCGATGCGCTGGTGCAAGGGCATGGCGCGCTGAAAGGGCTGGCGGCTTCGCTGATGAAGATCGCCAACGACGTGCGTTGGCTGGCGTCCGGCCCGCGCTGCGGCATTGGTGAGATTTCGATCCCGGAGAACGAGCCGGGCAGCTCCATCATGCCGGGCAAGGTCAACCCGACCCAGTGCGAAGCGATGACCATGCTGTGCGCTCAGGTGCTGGGTAACGACGTGGCGGTGAACATTGGCGGCGCTTCCGGCAACTTCGAGTTGAACGTGTTCCGCCCGATGGTGATCCACAACTACCTGCAGTCGATTCGCCTGCTGGCCGACGGCATGCAGGGCTTTAACGAGCACTGCGCGGTGGGCATCGAACCGAACCGCGATCGCATCTCCCAATTGCTGAACGAATCGCTGATGCTGGTGACGGCGCTCAATACCCATATCGGTTATGACAAGGCGGCGGAAATCGCCAAGAAAGCGCACAAGGAAGGGCTGACGCTGAAAGCCGCGGCGCTGAAGCTCGGCTACCTGACCGAAGCGCAGTTCGACGAGTGGGTGCGGCCGGAAGCGATGGTCGGCAGCATGCAGAAATAATGACGTCATGCCTAAATGGGGCGCGGTTGCGCCCCGTCTTTTCAAGCCAACATCTCTAGCACCGATAACAGCGCCTGCGGCTCCGGCCGCTGGGTGTAATCGGCGTGCGCTTCGGCGTAGACAATACGGCCATCGCGGGCGATGACGAATCGCGCCGGCAGCGGCAGCGTCCAGCTGTCATCCTGGTTGAACTGCGCCAGATCGAGGCCGAGCCGCTGTTGATACAGGGCGATCAGCGCGTCCGGCAGGCGGTAACGCAGGCCGAACTGGGCCGCCAGACGGTTGCCTGTATCGCTGAGCAACGGAAAAGTGAGATCGTGATCGCGCGTGGCCTGGCGGTTATGCACCGCGCTCTGCGGCGAAACGGCCAACAACTGCGCGCCGTACTGCGTGATGGCGGGCAATGCGGCCTGCAGCGCCTGCAGATCGAGCGTACAGTAAGGGCACCAGATCCCGCGATAGAAACTGACGACCAGCGGCCCTTTTGCCAACAGCGCCGTGGAAGAGCATGGTCGGTTTTCGCTGTCCGACAGTGTAAAGCCGGGCGCGGCGTCGCCGACCTTCAGGGCGCGTTCGGCCACGCCCGACGCGATCTGCGCCTGGATCGCCTCACGCATCAGCGCGTGATCTTGCACCGCGAGTTTGAACGGCAGTTGGTCGGCCTCGAATGCCGCTTTGAAGGCATCGAGTTTGTCTTGCAGTGTCATGCGTTCTCCTGACGGGAATGAGGGGGAGCGCTTATCTTGCCCATTCCAAAATGGCGCGTGTAGACTGCAATAAATGCTAACAGTTATTCCAACAAGGAATGCCATGGGTAAATTTGCCGATTACGAAACCTATGCCTGCGTTTACGAGAGCGGCTCCTTTACCGCTGCGGCGCGGCGGCTGCACGTGGGGCAGCCGGCGGTCTCAAAAGCGGTGGCGCGGCTGGAACAGCAGCTCGGCACGCGCCTGATGCTGCGCTCGACCCACGGCCTGCAGCCGACGGATGCGGGACAGCAGCTGTATCAACGCACCCGGCGTATCCTGAACGAGCTGGCGGAGACGGAAGCGCTGGTGCAGAGCGCCGGCGAGACCCTGAGCGGCCGGTTGCGGGTCGCTTCGGCGGCGGTGTTCGCCCGCATCGTTCCCTTGCCTGATTTGACGGCGTTTATGCGCGCCAATCCACGGTTGCACGTTGATTTGCTGCTGGATGACGGCAATCTGTCGCTGATTGAAGAAGGCATCGATATTGCCCTGTGTGTTGGCGAGTTGGAGGATTCCGGTTTTACCGCCCGCAAGCTGGGTGAGGTAAAGCAATGCGTGATCGGCACGCCCGGCTATTTTGCCGCTGCCGGTATGCCGCAGCGGCCGGAAGATCTGTTGCAGCACGAGATGGTGATTTACCATCGCCGTGGCGGCGGCGAGCAGTGGCGCTTCAGCCGCGGAGAAGAGCAGCGCGCGCTGCGGTTGCCGGGGCGCATGCGGGTTAACGCGGCGGAGTGCGTGCGCGAGTTGGTGCTGGCGGGCTTTGGCGCCACCGTCGCCAGCGAAGGCCTGTTTCGCAGCGAGCTGCAAAGCGGGGCGGCGATTGCGGCTTTAGCGGACTGGCAACTGCCGCCGCTGGCGCTGTGGGCGGTGTTCCCCGGTGGCCATTTCGTCTCGGCCAAGGCGCGAGCCTTTGCTGATTTTGTCCAAACCGCGCTATGCAGGGAGCCGTGATATGTCGCGCGCACAACGTTTACTCGATCTGATGCAGCTGCTGCGCAACCACCGTTATCCGGTGGCGGGCCATGCGCTGGCGCAGACGCTGGGCATCAGCATGCGCACCCTGTACCGCGATATCGCCACGCTGCAGCAGCAGGGGGCGGAAATCGCCGGTGAGGCGGGCGTCGGCTATGTGCTGCGCCCCGGCTTTATGCTGCCGCCGCTGATGTTCTCGCCGGCGGAGACAGAAGCGCTGGTGCTGGGGATGCGCTGGGTCAGCCGCCGCGGTGACAGCCAACTGGCGAGCGCGGCGGGTCAGGCGCTGGCCAAGATCGCCGCGGTGCTGCCGCCGGCGCTGCGGGAGGAGCTGGAGGCCAATACGCTGCTTATCGCGCCGGTTCAGGCGCCGCCGGTGGCGGATGAGATGCGGGTGCTGATCCGAGACACCATCCGCTGCGAGCGCAAACTGCATATCGACTACCTCGATCTGGCGGGGCAGCGCAGCGAACGCCTGCTGTGGCCCTTTGCGCTGGGTTTTTTCGATCAGTTTCAGATGTTGGTCGCCTGGTGCGAGCTGCGTCAGGCCTTTCGCCATTTTCGTCTCGATCGCATTCAGGCCGCCACGCCGCTTGCACAGCGCTATCCGCGTGGCCGGCGGCGGCTGCTGAAAGAGTGGCGCCTCAGCGAGGGCATTGCGGAGCAATAGCGGCACGCTGCTGCCATAAACTGTCAGTCGCGCGCCTTAGTCTGTGCCTATCGGGAACCGGCCGGTTCCCATCACCCAAAGGACAGACCGATGACCCTTCCCAGCATGACCCTGCTTTACGTCGACAACCCGCTCAACAGCGCCGCCTTTTATCAACGCCTGCTGGGGCAGGCGCCGGTGGAGCTTTCGCCCGGCTTTGCCCTGTTCGTGCTCAACAACGGCTTCAAGCTGGGGATGTGGGCCAAACAGGGGGTAAAACCCGCCGCCACGCTGACCGGGGGCGGCGGTGAACTGGGCTTTTTATGCCAGGATCCGCAAGAAGTGGAGGCGCGCTATAACCAGTGGCGCGAACTTGGGCTGACTATCGAGCAAACGCCGACCGAGATGGAGTTCGGTTACACCTTCGTGGCGCGAGATCCGGACGGCCATCGCCTGCGGGTGTATGCCCTCAGCGAGTAGCGTCGTCGGTATACAGGTGCAGACGCGGCACCAGCAGCCGCAGCGGCCTGGCGTCGGGTTTGTAACGGTGTTTCACCGCCTCGGCGTCGTAGTTGAGCAGTTCGCCGATCTTCGGCACCGCGGCGCCGCTTTCAACCTGACACAGGGCGATCAGCGGTAGCGGGCAGGGGTGCTGCACCTGTTTTTGCTGCTGCTGATACCACACCCGGGCGATCGGCTGCACTTTTACCGGCCGTTTGATCTTCAGCGTCGCCTGCTGCGGCAGCCGGCTGACGTCGTCGATCTCACGGCTGACCAGGGCGGCCCACTGTTCACGGCTGTGCGGCGGCACCGCGCGGCCGGCTTTCAGGCTTTTCTCCAGCTGCGCCAGAATGTCGTCCCGCTTGACGTTTTTGATGATGTGCTTGTTGGCCCAGCCGAAGCGCACGGAGTCGGGATTGGTCAGGGCGGTGAGGGTGCGATAGGCGCTGAGGGTAATCAGCCCGTGCAGATGGGTGTGCACGAACTCGAAACGCTGCTCCGGCGCCAGGCCGGAATCGACGGTGATAATCTGCTCCAGTTCGCCCTTCAGGCGGTTGATCAGCGCCAGCTGCGTTTGCAGCGCCTGATACTCCGGTTGCTCCACCGCCAGACAGATGACGCCGGGCAGGCGCACGGCGGCCTTGCTGCTGACATTCTCCCGGTTGTGGTGAATGAACAGCCGCTGATAATGCTCCAGCGCCAGATCGCGCGCCGCTTGCCCCACATGCTGCTCGACCGCGATATGCGAAATGGCCTGATGTTCCTGGCCTTTTTCAACCTCCGGCAGGCTGAACACCCGCGCCGCCAGCAACCGCAGCGGGGCGATCTGCTGCTGCAACGCGCCGAGCGCCTGCTCCAGCTCGTTAAAGCAGGCGTTCATTCGGCCAATCACATCGTATCTGCTCATCGCACACCCCCATATTAGTTACAACATACTATAGAAGAGTGGCCGACTGGGGGCAACATAGGCAAACGAAGAGGGAGCGGCTTCACTGGCCACCCGGCTTGTCAGCGAAAAATACGCCAGAGGGACTTCTACAGCAGGGCGCGAAATAGACTTTGCATTGGTATGGGTTTGATTCATTGATGGATTTTTTCTGTTGGTTGATATTTTGTTTGATCCATTTTCCGTTTGCCGTTGTCCAATTGCTGGAACAAACAGAATGGCAGGACGCTATGAGCCCCTCGGGTTATCTTTTCTTCTGTCATTAACGGGTGCTTTAAACGGAGGTTTACTGTGGATATTAAACAGAAAGTCAAAAACATGACGCTGGAAGAGAAGATCGGGCAAAAAATCATGCTGGATTTTCGCTACTGGGATCAGAACGGTAGCGGCAATCAGGATATGACCGTTCCCGATGCAGCCATTGGCAAGCTGATCACCGATAACCACATCGGTGGGGTGATCCTGTTTGCCAATAATCTGAAAGACAAGCAGCAGATCAAAACGTTGACGGCCTGGTATGCCGCGCTGAAAACCCACGCGGGCGTTCGTTTGTTTATTGGCACGGATAACGAAGGCGGTAACGTTTTCCGGCTGCCGCGCGGCGACTACGCCTCATTCCCCGGCAATATGGCGCTGGCGGCGGCGATCGAGGGCGGTGCGGATAAACAGCTCGCCGTTGAACAGGGCAAACTGATGGCCCAGGATATGCGCGCGTTGCATATCAATACCAACTTTGCCCCGGTCGTGGACATCAACACCAACCCGTTCAACCCGGTGATTAACGTTCGCGCCTTCAGCGATGATAAGAACACCGTTGCCCGCCTGGCGGAAAACATGGTGGCGGGCATGAAACAGCAGGGGCTGATCACCGCGTACAAACACTTCCCCGGCCATGGCAGCACCTCCACCGACTCGCATACCGGTTTGCCGCGCGTCGATCGTACGCGGGAAGAAGCTTTTGCCATTGATATCGCCCCTTATAAACAGGCCATCGATCGCTGCGCGGCGCCGGATATGGTGATGACTGCGCATATTCAGTACCCCGCACTGGATAACAGCCAGATCGACACCCGCAACGGTGAAAAAATCACGGTGCCGGCCACCATGTCGCGCGAAATCCAGACCCAGATCCTGCGCAATGAGCTGGGTTATGCCGGCGTAATGATTTCAGACGCGCTGGATATGGGCGCGATTGCCGAGCATTTCAGCCAGCAAACGGCGGCTGAAAACGTCTTTACCGCCGGGGTGGATATTGCTCTGATGCCTGTCAGCATCGCCTCGCCGGCGCAGGCGAGCCTGCTGCCCGAGCTTATCCGCTACATTGCGCAGCGGGTGAAAACCGGGCATCTCAGCGAGGCCGATATCGATGCTTCGGTCGAGCGCATTTTGCGCCTCAAATTGCGCCATCACCTGATGGGCCATAGCGATAAACCCTGTTCCCACGACGTTTCGTCCTCCGCGCATCAGCTAGAGAAACGGATTGCCGATCGTTCCATTACCGTGGTTATCAACCGTCAATGTCTGCTGCCGTTAAAGGACAAAGCGCTGCGCTACTTTATTCTGACTCCGTGGGGCGAGCAGGCCAAAGGCATTGCGAACGTGATGGCGCAGGAGGGCTATCAGAACGTCGTGGCCGCGAAGGAAACGGAACTGAGCGACGCCCAGGTCAGGGAACATATTGCCGGCTGCGACGTGTTCTTGCTTGGAACCCTCTCAACCCGCTTTACGCCTGCCGAGCAGGATGGGGTCGTGACCGCCGCAACCGGGGCGGCTAATGACAGCAGCCCTTACCCGGGCTGGCTGAAATACGCCGCCGAGCAGGGGAAAAAATGCGTTCACCTCTCATTGCGCGCGCCTTACGATATCGTGAACTATGCCGCAGACGTGGATGCGGCTGTCGCCACCTATTCTTACTACGGGTATGACAGCGGCGTATGGCGTGGCCCTTCGATGATATCGCTGGCGCAGGTGCTGACGGGGAAAATCAGACCGCACGGAAAACTGCCGGTTAATACCTGGCATGACTACGATGAGCAAACCAATACCGGCAAGGTGGCGTTCCCTCGCGGGACGGGGCTGAGCTGGTGATGGGATAAGGAGAGGCGTCGCCAGAAAGGGCGGCGCCGGTCGCTGGATGGCGTTGATAAAGCGGGCGGTTTCTTGCTCCGCACGCCGCGACATGGGATAACCGTCACTCACGGAAGGAGAACATTTATGCCGACAGGCGCAACAAAACTAGGCGGATGGCTGTTGATGGCCGCCATGCTGGGCGTGAGCGGATGCGCCAAACCCCCTGAGCCGGAAAAGCCTCCGCAGCCTGTACCGCCGGCAACGCCGATGCGGGGCATCTGGCTGGCCACGGTCATTGGCTTGGACTGGCCGCCGGCGGCCTCGCTGAAAGCGGAATCCACGCAAGAGCGGGTGCGTCTGCAGAAGCAGGGGCTGACGGACGCGCTGGACGACATGGTGAAAACCGGGATTAACACGGTGTATTTTCAGGTTAAACCGGACGGCACGGCCCTGTGGCGTTCTGACATCTTGCCCTGGTCGGAGGTATTGACCGGCACCGTGGGCCAGGACCCCGGTTATGATCCGCTGGCCTTTATGCTGACAGAAGCGCACCGACGCGGCATCAAAGTGCATGCCTGGCTGAACCCTTATCGGGTTTCCATGAATACCCGACAGCAAACGATTGATGCACTCAATCATACGCTGCAGTCGCCGCCGGCCAGCGTCTATGCGCTACATCCCGACTGGATACGCACCGCCAGCGATCGCTTCGTGCTCGACCCCGGCCTGCCCGAGGTGCGCAACTGGATCACCGGCGTGGTGGCTGAAGTCGTCAAAAACTACGATGTCGACGGCATTCAGTTTGACGATTATTTCTATTACGAAACGCCGCAATCGCCGCTGGATGATGAAAAGACGTATCGCGCATACGGCAAAGGGTTTGCAGACAAGGCCGACTGGCGAAGAGACAACACGCTGCAATTGATAAAACAGGTTTCCGCCACCGTCAAAGCACTGAAGCCCGCGGTCGCGTTTGGCGTCAGCCCGGCGGGCGTATGGCGAAACAAAGCGGACGATCCTGCCGGTTCGGCGACGCGGGCCGGCGCGCCGTCGTACGATACGGCCTATGCCGATACGCGCCAGTGGGTCAAACTGGGGCTGCTCGACTATATCGCACCGCAGCTGTATTGGCCTTTCGATCGTGAAATTGTTCGCTACGACGTGCTGGCCAACTGGTGGGCCGAGGTGGTGAAAGACACGCCGGTTCGGCTCTATGCCGGGGTGGCGCTGTATAAAGTGGGCACGCCATCGGCCAGCGAGCCGGCCTGGACCGTCGACGGCGGCGTCCCCGAGCTGAAAAGGCAGTTGGATCTCAACGAGAGCCTGCCGGGGATGGGGGGAACCATCCTGTTCCGGCAACGTTATCTGACCGAGCCGCAAACGGACAAGGCGGTGGAGTACCTGCAAACTCGCTGGAAACCCGGTCAATAATCACGGGCTCTGGCATGACGAGCCGCGGCTAACCACCGCGGCTTTTTCCATTCACAGGCGCGCCGCTTCCGGCAGCCGTTTCAGGTAATGCACCACCAGCAGCGCCAGCAATAGCATCAGGCTGATAAACGCCGCCACGCCATTCCAGCCGAAGCTGTGCCAGAACACGCCGCCCAGGGTGCCGGCCACGCTGGAGCCGACGTAATAGCAGAACAGATACAGCGACGACGCCTGGCCTTTGGCGCGGCGCGCACGGCGGCCGATCCAGCTGCTGGCCACCGAGTGGGCGGCGAAGAAACCGGCGGTGAACAGCATCATGCCGATAAAGATCGCCGGCACCTGCGGCAGCGCGGTAATCAGGATCCCGATCAGCATAATCACGATCGACGCCAGCAGCACCGGGCCGCGCCCGAAGCGCGAGGTGAGCGCGCCGGCCTTGGGCGAACTGTAGGAGCCGGTGAGGTACACCACCGACAGCAGGCCGACGGTCGCCTGGCTCAGGTGATAAGGATCCGCCAGCAGGCGATAACCGATGTAGTTGAACAGGGTGACGAAGCTGCCCATCAGCAGGAAACCTTCCGCGAACAGCAGCGGCAGGCCCTTATCGTGCCAATGCAGTTTGAAGTTGATCAGCAGGGTGCGCGGGCGCAGCGAGCTGGCGCGAAAATGCCGCGAGGCGGGCAGGATGCGCCAGAACATGCAGGCGGCGGCGAGGGCGAACAGACCGATGACCCCGAGCGAGACGCGCCAGGAGAAGAAGTCGGTCAGCACCCCGGTCACCAGACGGCCGCTCATGCCGCCGATCGAGTTGCCGCTGATGTACAGCCCCATCGAGAAAGCGACGAAGCTGGGGTGGATCTCTTCGCTGAGGTAGGTCATGCCGACCGCGGCGACGCCGCTCAGCGACAGGCCGATCAATGCGCGCATCAGTAAAATGCCGTGCCAGCTGGTCATAAAGGCGCAAATCAGCGTGCAAACCGCCGCCAGCAGCAGCGCCACCACCATCACCGACTTGCGGCCGATGGCGTCGGACAACGGCCCGGTGAACATCAGGCCGATCGCCAGCAGGCCGGTGGAGACCGAGAGCGACAGGCTGCTTTCCGCCGGCGAGACGCCGAAGTCTTGCGACAGCACCGGCAGGATCGGCTGCACGCAGTAAAGCAACGCGAAGGTCGCCAGCCCGGCGGAAAACAGCGCCAGCGTGACGCGCATAAACTGCGGCGTGCCGCGTTCGATATAGGGGAGTTTATTGTTGAGGGTGGAGCGTTTTACTTTTGGCGCAGCGGCCGCGTCATCGTTGGCGGCCAGCGTCGACGGCATCACGGCCGCAGAACGCACAGGGGTTGTCACAGCGTTTCCTTACCGAACTTCGGGGAGATAAACAGACACTTTGCAGATAACAAAATGATAGGGAGCGGCGAATTTTTTGTCTAATATATTAATAATTACAATTAAGACTTTTTAAATATGAATATCGAGTTGAGACACCTGCGTTACTTTATCGCCGTGGCTGAAGAGCTGCATTTTGGCCGCGCCGCCGAGCGGTTGCGCATCTCCCAGCCGCCGCTCAGCCAGCAAATTCAGGCGCTGGAAGAGATGGTCGGCGCGCGGCTGCTGGCGCGCAACAACCGCAACGTCAGTTTGACCCAGGCCGGGGAGATGTTTCTCAAAGAAGCCTATCAGGTGCTCGATCAGGTCGGGCGCGCGGCGGAAAAGGCGGCGCGCCTGGATCGCGGCGAACTGGGGGAAATGACCATCGGGTTTACCTCTTCCGCGCCCTTTATCGGCGTGGTGGCGCGCAGCCTGCGCGCCTTTCGCCAGCAGTCCCCGCAGGTGCACATCAAGATGCGCGAAATCAACACCAAACAGCAGATCGAACCGCTGCTGAACGGCGAACTGGATCTGGGGGTGATGCGCAACACGCGACTGCCGGAAGCGCTGCACTACCAGCTGCTGCTGCGCGAACCGCTGGTGGCGGTGGTGCCGGAGGGGCATCCGCTGGCGGAAACGCCCGGCGGCGCGCTGCGTTTTCAACATCTGGCGCAGGAGCCGTTCGTGTTCTTCTCGCGCGAAGTGGGCACCGCGCTGTACGACGAAATTCTGCTGCTGCTCGGCAAGGCCGGCATCACTCCATATATCACCCAGGAAGTGGGGGAAGCGATGACTATCATCGGGCTGGTCTCCGCCGGGTTGGGAGTCTCGATTCTGCCGGCGTCTTTCGCCCGGGTGCGGGTGGACGGCGTGCGCTATTTGCCGCTGGCGGAGCCGGACGCCACCACCGAAGTGTGGCTGGTGCACCACCGCCGGCGGCCGTTGACCGCGGCGGCGCAGTCGCTGATGGCGTTGATGCTGAAATGACGTTGAGCTTGGGCAAATAAAAATCAATTCACGCTGAAATTGCGAGGAATTTGTGCAGCAAATCACATAACGAATCAAATAGTTGACGCTGTATGACAAAAGCCCCACCATAACCCCTAGTCTTTATTTAGAAGCGCGAAAAATAGTAGGAGCCGGTTTGTGATTGCGGTTGGGCAGCCTGGGCATATCGATCAAATCAAACAGACCAATGCGGGGGCGGTTTATCGGCTAATCGATCAACTGGGTCCGATTTCGCGCATCGAACTGTCAAAACGCGCGCAGCTGGCGCCCGCCAGCATCACCAAGATCGTGCGCGAGCTGCTGGAAGCCCATCTGGTCAAGGAAACCGAGTACCAGGAGATCGGCAGCCGGGGGCGCCCGGCGGTGGGGCTGGTGCTGGACACCGAAGCCTGGCACTACCTTTCCGCACGCATCAGCCGCGGCAGCATCACGCTGGCGCTGCGCGATCTCAGCAGCAAGCTGGTGGTGGAGGAACAGCTGCCGCTGGCGGCCGAAGATCCCGAACCGCTGCTGAAACGCATCCTGACCGAAGTCGATCAGTTCTTTATTCGCCACCAAAGCAAGCTGGAACGGTTAACGGCGATCGCCATTACGCTGCCGGGCATGATCGACGTGCAGTCGGGCGTGGTGCACCGCATGCCGTTTTACGACGTGCTGGAGATGCCGCTCGGCCCGGCGCTGGAAACCCGCACCGGCCTGCCGGTTTACCTGCAGCACGACATCAGCGCCTGGACCATGGCCGAGGCGCTGTACGGCGCCTCGCGCGGCAGCCAGAACGTGATTCAGGTGGTGATCGACCACAACGTCGGCGCCGGGGTGATCACCGGCGGCCATGTGTTGCACGCCGGCAGCCACAGCGTGGTGGAGATCGGCCACACCCAGGTCGATCCCTACGGCAAACGCTGTTACTGCGGCAACCACGGCTGTCTCGAAACCGTGGCCAGCATTGAGAACATGCTGGAGATCGCCCAGCAGCGGCTGAGCGGCTCGATGAGCTCCAGCCTGCACGGCGCGCCGCTGACCGTCGAATCGCTGTGCGACGCCGCGCTGGCGGGCGATCAGCTGGCGCGGGACATTATTCTCGGCGTCGGCCACAGCGTGGGGCGCATTCTGGCTATCATGGTCAACCTGTTCAATCCCGAGAAGATCCTGGTGGGCTCGCCGCTCAACCGCGCGGCGGAGATCCTGCACCCGGCCATCGCCTCCTGCATTCGCCAGCAGGCGCTGCCGGCCTACAGCGAGCAGGTCAAGGTCGAATCCACGCAGTTCTTCAATCAGGGCACCATGCCCGGCGCGGCGCTGGTGAAAGAGGCGCTGTATAACGGTTCATTGCTGGTGCAGCTGCTGCAAGGCTAACATCAGAACCTCTTATTAATTCCGCAAAAGATTGAGCTACCTCAAGCCCCTACGCGGCAGCATCCCCTAGAATTTTTCCGAAAGACTTCTTCGCCGCCGGTGCGGCGATACATTGTTAACGGGGCATTCTGGGGCATTTTATTCATGTTGAAGCGTTTATTTGTGACAGGCACGGATACCGACGTCGGTAAAACCGTGGTTTCCCGCGGGTTGATGCAGGCGCTGGCCGCCGAAGGCCGTTCGGTGGCCGGCTACAAGCCGATCGCCGCGCGCTGCCAGGAAACCAGCGAGGGCATCCGCAATAAAGACGCTTTGGTATTGCAGGCATCTTCAACCCTGCCGCTGTCCTACGAGGAGATCAATCCCATCACCTGCCTGGATGAGGTGTTTCATGCGCATGCGACCGAGGACATCAACTATGGCGTGATGAGCAGCGGTCTGCGGGATCTGTCGGCCAAAGCCGATACGGTGGTGGTGGAAGGCAGCGGCGGTTGGCGGGTGCTGATGAACGATCTGCGGCCTTACGCCGAGTGGGTGGTGCAGGAACAGCTGCCGGTGGTGCTGGTGGTGGGCATCAAGCTGGGCTGCGTCAGCCACGCGTTGCTGACCGCACAGTCGATTATCAACGACGGCCTGCCGTTGCTGGGCTGGGTCGCCAACCGCATCAACCCGGGGTTGGCGCACTATGCCGAAACCATTGCGGCGCTGCAGCAGCGCATTTCCGCGCCGCTGCTGGGTGAAATTCCGTATCTGCCGCGCGCGGAGCAGCGCGAACTGGCGCACTACCTCGACATCTCCACGCTGCTGCGCTAGCGCGCTCAGGCCAGCAAAGGGGCCAGCAAACGGGCGGAGACAAACAGCCCCAGGCCGTACACCGTATGCACCAGCAGGCTGATGATGCGGCTACGCGTCGGATTGGGGGTGTTCGCCGCCGCCACGCCAAAGCCCAACGCCGGCTGCATCACGAAGAAGGGCGCCGCCAGGCTCAGCCAGCCGCTCAACAGCGCGACCAGCGGCGTCGGCGCGGCATACCACGCGATGCCCGCCAAGCCGAGCGGGATAAAGGCGAAGGCGACGCCGATCGCGTAGTGCAGCAGCCATCCCATCGCTTTTTCTCCCCGCCGCACCGGCGCAGCCATGATCGGAGCGTGATAAAACCGGCCGTCGAACAGGCCGATAAACCAGCGGCCGACCAGCGCGTAGTTAAGGGGCGGGATGCCCAGCACGCGCTTTTGCACGATGGCCCACAGATCGGTGCACAGCGTGGCGCCCACCCCGGTCAGCACAATCATCAGTAAAATTTCTGTCGTCATTTTTGTGTCCTTAAAGTCACTCATGGTGTAATGTGCGCACAGTCTGCAACTTAAAGTCGACTTCAAGTCAATGGAAAAAGAACTGGATATTGGCGAGGTGGCGCGTTTGAGCGGCATCGCGCCCTCGGCGCTGCGGCATTACGAGAAAAAGGGGCTGATCGCCTCGATAGGCCGCAACGGTTTACGTCGCCAATACGCCGCCGGCGTGCTGGAGCAACTGAAGCTGATCGCCCTTGGGCGGCTGGCGGGATTCACGCTGGATGAGATCGCCTCGCTGTTTGACGAGCGGGGGCGCATCGCCCTCGATCGCCGGCTGCTGGCGGCGCGGATTGAAGAACTGGATCGCACCCTGCGGCGTCTGGGGCAGGTGCGCGCCGGTTTGCAGCACATGGTCGATTGCCCTGAACCGGAGCACCTGCAGTGCCCGCAGTTCAGGAAGCTGCTGCAGCAGGGCGAGTTTTAAGCCTCGCGTTTGGGCGGCGGCGCGGTGTGGTAGACCGATACCGGCCGCAGGCCGCGCGACACGGTGGTGGCGATCACGCAGGCCAGCAGAATGCCGGGCAGCAGCGCGTATTCGCCGGTCATTTCAAACACCATCAGCGCCGCCATGATCGGCGCATGGGTGGTGGCGGCCAGCAGGGTAGCCATGCCGGTCAGCGCCAGCAGCAGCGGCACCGCCGCATCCATCCCCGGCCACAGGCCGAACAGCTGGCCGATCATCGAACCGAGCGCGGCGCCGACGAACAGCGTCGGGGTGAAGACCCCGCCGGGCGCGCCCGACCCGCTGCTGGCGAGGATCGCCAACAGCTTGCATACCAGGATCGCCCCCAGCAGCAACACCCCCGGCGGCGCGATCAGCAGCGCCTGCACCACGCTGTAGCCATTGCCCCATACCTGCGGGAACAACAGCGAAAGCAGCCCAACGATCAGGCCGCCCAGCGCCAGCTGCAGCGGCGGCTTCAGGCGAAGCGATCGGAACGCGCGGCCGGTGGCGGTCATCAACCATAAAAACAGCGGCCCGCCGGCGCCGGCCACCACGCCGACCAGCGCCATCAGCAGGTATTGCGTCGGCAAGGGGGCGGCGAGCGGCGTCACCAGGTAGAGCGGCGCCTGGCCGCCGTTGAGCAGGTTGGTCATCAGCAGGGCGCTGACCGCGGCGATCACCACCGGGCCGAGCGAGGCCAGCATCAGGGTGCCGAACAGGATCTCGGCGATAAACAGGCTGCCCGCCAGCGGCGCATGATAGGCGCTGGCCATCCCGGCGGCGGCGGCGCAGGCCACCCACAGTTTCCATTCTTTCTCGTGCGTAAAGCGCTGGGCAAACAGCGAGCCCACCAGCGCTGCCAGCAGGATCATCGCGCCTTCACGGCCGATGGCGCTGCCGCTCGACACCACCAGCAGCGACGCCAGACACTTCACCAGGCTGGCGCCGGTGTCCAGCTTGCCGTTGCCGGTCTCGATCGCTTCCATATAGTCGGTGGGCGCCGCCGGGCGCTGGTGGCGGTAGCGCTGGTGAACATACAGCAGCAGGCCCGCCGCCAGCCCGCCCAACGCAGGCGTCAGGGCGCGCCGCCAGCCGGGCAGCGCGGCGGCGGCGGCCACCAGACTGCCGTCGGCATTGCCGAGCAACAGCCACTCGAGGCCAATCATCGAACGGTGGAACAGCCACACCGCCAGGGCGGCGGCGACGCCGATGAACACGGCGATAAACAGGCTGCGCAACAGTGCGCGATAGTGGTGCAGGTGGACCAATCTTTTCATGCGTGGGCGGCGTCGTGAGAAAAATCAAAGGGTCATCAGCGCATTGTGCTTGGCGCTCCGGCCGATGACCAGTGAATCTTTATCAAACTGCGGCATGGGCGGGGCGGTCGGCGCCCCGGCGGGGGTTATTGCGGCGTCAGCACCCGGCGCGTGCGGCCGGAGCTAAGGTAGTCAGCGATATAATCCTGCGAGATTTCGCCGCTGTAGCGGCCGTCTTCATCGACGATCGGCATCCAGGACGTATTGTGCTCATACAGCTTCGACAGCACCACGCGCAGGTTCTCTTCCGCGCGGGCGGTGACGCGAAAGTGGTGCAGGCTGTCGGCGCATACCCCCGGCGCACCGCGCGCCTCGCGGCGTTTGACGTAACCCAGCGGTTTGCCGTCGGCGTCCACGACCGTCACCGAACGGGCGTCGATATCGTCCATCAACCCGAATGCCTCTGTCAGCGGCGTTTCCCGGCGTACCGTCACCGTCTCTTGTTGGTCTGCCACGTCGCCGGCCTGCACCAGCAGCAGGCGCTTCAGCGTGCGATCCTGGCCGACAAAGGAGGCGACGAAGTCGTTCGCCGGGCGCGCCAGCAGCTCATCGGCGCTGGCGTTCTGCACGATCTTGCCCTGGCGGAACACCGCGATGCGATCGCCGAGCTTCAGCGCTTCGTCGATGTCGTGGCTGACCAGCATCACGGTCTTCTTCAGCTGACGCTGCATGTCGAGAAACTCGTTTTGGATGGTTTCGCGGTTGATCGGATCCACCGCGCCGAAGGGTTCATCCATCAGCAGCACCGGCGGATCGGCCGCCAGCGCGCGGATCACGCCGATGCGCTGCTGCTGCCCGCCGGACATCTCTTTCGGGTAGCGGTGCAAAAAGCGCTTGGGATCCAGCGCCACCATGCTCATCAGCTCCTCGGCGCGATCGTGGCAGCGTTTTTTGTCCCAGCCCAGCATGCGCGGCACTACGGTGATGTTCTCCTCGATGGTCATGTTGGGGAACAGACCGATCTGCTGGATGACGTAGCCGATTTTGCGGCGCAGGCTGACGGTATCCAGCGCGCTGGTGTCTTCGCCGTTGATCAGAATGGTGCCGCCGGTGGGTTCGATCAGGCGGTTGATCATCTTCAGCGTGGTGGTTTTGCCGCAGCCGGATGGGCCGAGCAGCACGCAGATTTCGCCTTCCGGCACGTCCAGATTGATGTTGTCGACGGCGTTGAACGGCGTGCCGTTCTTTTGCATGAACTGTTTGGTCAGATTTTCCAATTTAATCATGAGCGGATCCCCTTGGGCGTGAGCGCAATTTGCAAACGGTGCAATAACCAATCGAGGACGATCGCCAGCAGGCTGATCATCACGGCGCCGGTAATCAACTGGCGGATGTCGCTGCTGCTGATGCCGTTGAGCAGCAGCAGGCCGAGGCCGCCGGCGCCGATCACGGCGGCTATCGCCATCACGCCGATATTCATCACCACGGCGGTGCGAATGCCGCCGAAAATCACCGGCAGCGCTACCGGGATCTCCACCCAGCGCAGGCGTTGCCAGAAGGTCATGCCGATGCCGCGGCCGGCTTCGCGCAGCCCGCCGGGCAGGTTGTCGAGCGCGGTGTGGGTATTGCGCACGATCGGCAGCAGCGAATAGAGGAACACCGCGGTGATCGCCGGCACGTAGCCGATGCCGTGGCCGATTAAGGAAAACAGCGGGATCATCAGCCCGAACAGGGCGATGGAGGGCACGGTCAGCACCAGCGTGGCCAGGCTCAGCACCGGTGTCGCCAGCCATTTGTGGCGGACGATCAGCACGCCGAGCGGCACGCCGATCAGGATCGCCAGGCCGACGGCGATGCCGACCAGCAGCAGGTGTTCCAGCGTCAATCCGGCGATATAGGCCCAGTTTTGCCAGGCGTAAAGTAAGGTATTCATCATGCCTCCTAAATCAGGCCGCGCTGCTTGAGGAACGCGTCGGCGACCTGTTGCGGCGTCTGGTAGTCGATATCCACTCTGGCGTTAAGCTCGGTGATCACCTGATTGTTGAACTGTTTCGACAGCGTGTTCAGCGCCGCTTCCAGCCCCGGCGTGTTTTGCAACACGTCGGCGCGCACCACCGGCGTGACTGCATAGCTCGGGAAATAGCCTTTGTCGTCTTCCAGCACCTGCAGATCGAAGCCTTTCACCCGGCCATCGGTGGTGTATACCAGCCCGGCGTCGACGAAGCCGTCGCGGATGGCGTTGTAGACCAGGCCGGGATCCATCTGGCGGATTTGCGGGCGATCCAGCGGCATGTCGTACAGCGCCTGCATCGGCTTCAGGCCGTCCGAGCGGCCGGCAAATTCCAGATCCAGCCCCAGCAGCCAGTTGTGTTTCGGGTCGGTTTTACGCACCTGTTCCACTTTGGCCACCAGCTGCGACATCGTGCGGATCTGCTCTTTTTCCGCGCGCCGGCGCTGCATGGCGAAGGCGTAGGTGTTGTTCATGTCCGCCGGCTGCAGCCACACCAGGCCGAGTTTGGCGTCGAGCTTTTTCACCGTGTCGTAGGTTTCCTGCGGCGACATGCGCTTATTGATGTGGTTAAAGATGATCAGCGAGGTGCCGGTGTATTCCCAGGTCATGTCGATCTGTTTGTTGATCATGGCGTTGCGGGTGATCACCGTGGCCAGATTGGTCTTGGGTTCGACCTGAAAACCTTTGGCCCGCAGGTATTGCACGGTGATCGCCGACAGAATGCGCTGTTCGGTAAAGTTCTTGCTCGCCAGCGTGAGCGGGGCGGCCCAGGCGGCCGCGCCGGTCATCAGCAAAGAGAACAGCAGCGCGTGGCGGAGGCGTTGTAACCATCGAGTCATCGCGTTTCTCCCATCAGGATGCGGTGTGCGGGCTGAGCCGGCGGCCGAGACCGGCCAGCGCCAGATCGAGCAGCAGGGCGATCAGCGCGGTGGCGGCGGCGCCGAGGATCAGCGTCGGGAAGTCGTTCAGGTAGATGCCGGGGAAGATCAGCTCGCCGTAGCTGCTGGCGCCGATCAAAAACGCCAGCGGCGCGGTGCCGACGTTGATCGCCATCGCGATGCGCACCCCGGCGAAGATCACCGGCAGCGCGTTGGGCAGTTCGACCTGGCGCAGCCGCTGCCCGGCGGTCATGCCAATACCGTTGGCGGCCTCGACCAGCGCCGGCGGCACCGAACGCAGGCCGGCATAGGTATTGCGCACGATGGGCAGCAGCGAGGCGAGGAACAGCGCCACCACCGCCGGCCGGTCGCCGATGCCGATAATCACCATCGCCAGCGCCAGCACCGCCAGCGGCGGCAGGGTGTTGCCGACGTTAAAGATCTGCATCACGTGCTCCGCCCAGCGGCGGGCGAAGGGGCGGCTCAGCAGGATGCCGCTGGGAATGCCGACCAGCAGCGACAGCAGCATGGAACACACCACCAGGAACATGTGCTGCTGGCCGAGGTAAATCAAATCTTCCCGGCGCGACTTAAGGGTTTCCCAACCGATGCCGTAAACCAGCAGCGCGATGACGGCGATAAACAGCAGGCTCCCGAGGAGCAGGCGCCGGTATGGCGCTGACTTGTGCATGATGTTGCGTCCTCCGTTGCGCGGAGCGGCCGATGAGACGGCGCATTCCGCTCTGATTGTTACCCACTGCCCGGCGGGCGTGGCGGTACAAAACGGGCGTTTCGCATGAGGTTAGCGACATTGAGCGAAGGGTGTGTTCGGCATAGCGTGCTGAACGGTGGCTCAATACGTGAGTTAATCAGTATAAGATACTGATATTTAAACTAGAGAAAGCACGAAGCCCAATGACCCCGGCTAGGGAAGGTATAGCACCCTGTCGTTGGCCATGCCAAGTTTTATGAACAAAATCAGTTGATTGAGTTTGCCCGTATTGGCGCCGCAGCCCGCGTCAGCGCTGGGATGCGGGTAAAGTGAAAAAAATCCACGGCAAAACGTTACGCCGTAACAGTTAGTCCAAATGGTGCGATTCGCCGCCGGCAAAGGCAGGATGTGAGGGCGGATAGACTTGGCGCTGGCGCTTGCTGATATACTCAGGGAAAATAAAAACGCCAGGAAACCTGCATAACGCCATGACAAATAACGTTTCACCCGCACCCATTGCCCACCGCCCGCTGATCCTGATCGCCTGCATGCTGGCGATGTTCATGTCGGCGATCGAAGCCACCATCGTCGCCACCGCCATGCCGACCATCATCGGCGATCTCGGCGGTTTCTCGCTGCTGGGCTGGGTGTTCGCGGTCTATTTGCTGGCGCAGGCGATCACCATTCCCATCTACGGCCGGCTGGCGGATCTCTACGGCCGCAAGCGGGTGTTCTTCTTCGGCGCGACGCTGTTCCTGCTGGGATCGGTGCTGTGCGGCTTCGCCCCCGACATGTATTGGCTGATCGGCTTCCGCTTATTGCAGGGATTGGGCGCCGGCGCCATCATGCCGATCGCGTCCACCATCATCGGCGACATCTACAGCGCCACCGAGCGGCCGAAGGTGATGGGCTACCTGTCGAGCGTGTGGGGCGTATCGGCGATCATCGGCCCGCTGCTGGGCGTGTTTATCGTGCAACACCTGCCGTGGGCGCTGGTGTTCTGGGTCAACCTGCCGATCGGCCTGTTGGCGATGCTCTTCCTCTGGCGCTATCTGCCGGCGCATCAGCAGTTGCGGCGGCACGCGCTGGATCTGGCGGGCACCGCCTGGTTGACGCTGTTCGTTTCCGCGCTGCTGCTGGCACTGTTGCAGATGGAAAGTCTCGGATGGTGGGTGGCGCCGCTGCTGGCGCTGGCGGCGGCGTCGCTGGCGCTGCTGATCCGCCAGGAGCGGCGCGCGGTTGAGCCGCTGTTCCCGCTGGCGCTGTGGCAAAGCCGGGTGATCGTCGCCGGTAACATCGGCGGGCTGGTGATCGGCGCGGCGATGATGGGCATCAGCGCCTTTCTGCCCACCTTCATTCAGGGCGTGATGGGGGGCTCACCGCTGGAGGCGGGCACCACGCTGGCGTTGATGTCGATCGGCTGGCCGCTGGCCAGCACGCTGAGCGGCCGTTTGATGCTGATGACTTCGTATCGCGCCACGGCGCTGTTGGGCGCGCTGCTGCTGGTGGCGGGCGGCCTGATCCTGCTGATGTTGCAGCCGAACGGCGGTCTGCTGTGGGGCCGGGTGGCGGCGTTTATGGTCGGCGCCGGCATGGGATTGTGCAACACGACGTTTCTGGTTTCGGTGCAGAACGCGGCGCATTACAGCATTCGCGGCATTGCCACCGCCTGTACAGTGTTTACCCGCATGGTGGGCTCGGCCATCGGCACCGCGATTTTGGGCGCCACGCTGAACCTCAACCTGCAGTGGCGTTTGCCGGAGATTGACGATCCGGTGCAGCGGCTGATGGAGCCGGCGGTGCGGCAGAGCATGGGGAGCGAAGCGCTGGCGCAGCTTATCCAGCAGGTGGCGGCTTCGCTGCATTGGGTGTTCCTGGTATCGGCGTTGGTGTCGTTGCTGGCGCTGGCGGCGGCGATGCTGATCCCGGCGCGTTGTCGGCCGCAAGGCGAAGAGGAAGAGGCGGAGCAGGCGTAAAGGAAAAGGAAAGGGCGCGGCTGTTGCGCGCCCTGGGTAGCCGATGCGGCTTACTGCGCGTTGGAGGTGTCCTGGCTGGTGCCGGTCTGCGCCGCGTCACCACTATCGTCGCCGTTGTTCAGGCGGGTATAAACGATCTTCTGGGTGTCGTTTTCGCAGTGGCCGACCACCTGGCCGCCCGCTTGAACGGCCTGATCGTTAGGCACGATCTCCAGTTTGAAGCCGGACTCCGGAACGCCGTTATTGACGATTTTTTGCGAAATGTCCGCTTTCACGCTTTCACAAGAGGCCAGAGCCGCCAATGGGGCGCCGGCCAGCAAGACAGCGGTTAATATCAGCGTTTTCTTCATCACGTCATCCTTTTAGACAATGAACTTCCTGTAACAGGATAGCAGCAACGGCGGCCGGGTTTCACGCTTGCCCGCCCGCCGCAGGCGGATTAAGGATTAATCCGACGCCCGGTCTGGCGATCCAGACATTTACGGGTGTCCGGTTCCCAGTACGCGTTGACGTTGTTGCTGTCGTTGCAGCGGTCTTCGTCATCCGCCGCGCGATCGGCCTTGTCGAACTCTTTCTCGACGCGAGTGTTGACCTTGTGGCGCAGGGATTTGGTATCATTCCACTGCTCTTTGCTTTGGCGCGCTTCTTCGGTGCTCATCGCGCCGCTGCCTTTGCCATCGACGGTGACGCAGGTGCTGCCCTGCGTGCAGGTGGCGGCCAGCGCCGGCGCCTGCCAGGCGCCCATAACGGCCAGCATGGCGACCGGCAGCATCCCGCGCAGCAGTCGTTGGGTCGAAAATGTTTTCATCGTTTCATCCTTATGAGTGAGTGCGCCTGATGATGGCGACACTGGCGTTACCTCGCCCGCAGGCGTGGTGATAAATATACCACTGCGCTCCTGGAATTCACCAGCCAAGCGCCGATTCGTTTACTTTACCGAGAGAAAACTGCGACCGATGTTAAAAACCACGCTGTTGTTTTTCGCCACCGCCCTGGCTGAAATTATCGGCTGTTTCCTGCCTTACCTGTGGCTGAAGAAGCAGGGCAGCGCCTGGCTGCTGCTGCCGGCGGCATTAAGCCTGATGCTGTTTGTCTGGCTGTTGACGCTGCATCCGGCGGCCAGCGGGCGGGTCTATGCGGCCTACGGCGGTGTGTATGTGGCGACTGCGCTGCTATGGCTGCGGGTGGTTGATGGGGTGAAGCTGTCTGCGCTGGATTGGGTCGGCGCCGGCGTGGCGCTGGCGGGCATGCTGATTATCGTTTCCGGCTGGCGCGCGGCCTGAGGAAACGCGGCGGGAGTTGCCTCCCGCCGTCGCGGCTCAGGCGCCGCGGTGGATGTTCAGCCCGGCGAAGGACTGGCTGACCGGCATCATTTCCAGCGTGTTGATGTTGACGCGCGCCGGCAACGTCGCGACCCAGAACACCGACTCGGCGATGTCTTCCGGCGTCAGCGCATCGGCGCCTTCGTAGGTTTTGTTGACCTTGCCGTCATCGCCTTTGAAGCGCACGTTGGAGAACTCGGTGCCGCCCACCAGGCCCGGCTCGATATCGGTCACGCGGATGCGCGTGCCGTGCAGATCGGCGCGCAGACCCAGGCTGAACTGTTTGACGAACGCCTTGGTGGCGCCGTACACGTTGCCGCCGGCGTAAGGCCAGTTGGCGGCGGTGGAGCCGATGTTGATCACATGGCCGACGTTGCGCTCGACCATGGCGGGCAGCAGTGCGCGGGTCATGTTCACCAGCCCTTTGGCGTTGGTGTCGATCATGGTTTCCCAGTCATCGGCGTTGGCCTTGTGCGCCGGCTCCAGCCCCAGCGCCAGCCCGGCGTTGTTCACCAGCACGTCGATCTGGCGCAGCTCGGCCGGCAGTGCCTCGATCGCCTGTTGAATGGCGGCGCGGTTGCGCACGTCGAGCCGCACGATGTGCAGCGCTTGGCCGAGTTCTTCCTGCAGCTCTTCAAGACGCTCAAGGCGGCGCCCGGCGGCGATCACCTGGTGGCCTTCACGGATAAAACGGCGCGCGATCGCCTCGCCGAAACCGGAGGTGGCGCCGGTAACAAAAATAATCATGTTGCTGTTCCTCAACTGTTTTTACCCTACATGCCTCTATCATTAGCACAAACCCGCAGGCAGTGGCAGGGGTTATCACGGCGGAAAGCAAAAAAGATGACACCGGGCCGGCGGCCCGATGCTGACTAGCGCTGAGGCGGCAGGTGATACACCACGGCGTCATACTTGATGCGCTCGCAACGGCCGGCCAGCACGCCGCCCAGCGACTCGACGAGGCGGCGGCTGGCGGTATTCTGCTCGGCCACCGGGTAGAGAAAGTGCGGCGGCTGAAAGCGCTCGCTGGCCCAGCGCGCGATGCCCTGCACGATTTCGCGGCCGTAGCCCTGGCCATGCAGGCTCTCTTTAACCCAGATGCCCAGCTCCGGGGTGTGGCTGCGCAGATTATGCGCGCCGCCGACGCCGACGAACTGCCGGTCTTCGCGCCGACGGGCGACGAAGATCACTTCTTCACCTTCGCGCATCAACGGCAGCCAGCCTTGCCAGACGTTGGCGAAATCCTCCGGCGACGCCTCCGGCTCAAAGGTCATAAAGCGCGTCAGAGTGGGGGTGATCGCCTGGTAAACATCGTCGGCGTCTGCTGCGGTAAAGGGGGCAATCAACAAACGGTCGGTGTCAACGCGGCACTGAGAAAGGTCATTATGATTCATCTTATTCCCTCGCTTTTCAGGCCAGAATGGCAAAAAAATCCGCGCCCATAAGTTGGGGCGGATCGTCGATATTACGCGCATTGGCGGCAGAAGCGACTTATTTTTCGCCGCTGCGACGGCGCGGAGGAAGGGTATTATGTGACGGCGTCACGTTGATGAGAAAGACGGCGAGCACGGTTAACCGCGCCCGCCGCTGCGGATCAGAACTTCACCGAACCTTGCAGATAAATCGTGCGCGGCTGGCCGATGTACAGACCCTTGTTGTTGTCGTCATAGGCGCGGGTGAAATACTCGTGGTTGAACAGGTTTTTCACGCCGACGCCCAGATTCAGGCCGGCCATTTCCGGGCCGAAATCATAGGCGGCGCGCACACCCCACAGCATGTAGCCAGGGATGCGGCCGGTGCTGCCGTCGGCGCTTTCCGCCACGGTGTTGGCGTTGTCGGCGAACTGGCTGGACTGGAACTCGCCGTTAAGGTTAAACGCCCAGTTGCCCGGCGTGTAGTCCAGCCCCAGCGTGCCTTTATGCTTCGGCGAGAACGGCACCTGGTTGCCCTTGTAGCCGCCGTCTTCGCGGATGGTGGCGTTGACGTAGGCGTAGCTGGCGTAGGCGGTCAGGTCGTCCAGTTTCGGTGTCAGCTGCGACAGATCGTAACGCAGGCTGCCTTCCAGCCCGGCGTGGCGGGTTTTGCCGCGCGCGGTCACGCTGTCGGTCACCTGGTTGGAGTCGTACTGGTTGTTGAAGTTGATCAGGAACAGCCCGATCTCGCCGGTCAGCGCATCGCCGGCGTAGCGGGTGCCCAGCTCCCAGGTGCGCGCCTTCTCCGGTTCAATTTTGCCGCTGTCGACCGCTTTGCCCATCTGGCTGTATTGCACGGTGCCGAAGGAGCCTTCGGTGTTGGCGTACAGGTTCCAGTATTCGTTCAGGTGATACATCACGTTCAACGCCGGCAGCGGCGCGTTATAGCTGACGTCGAGGCGGTTGTTCTTGATGTAGTTGTTCTGATACGACTTGATGTACTCGTAACGCATGCCCGGCGTGAGGGTCCAGTCGCCGATGTCGATGCGATCGTCGATATAAAACGCGTGCGCCTCGGTGCCGGACTGGGTGTCGCGATCGTACGGGCTGGCGGTGGACGGCAGCCTGCCGGTGCTGGCTTTGCTGGTGTAGCGCAGTTCGTGGGTGGATTCGCTGACGTAGCGGTAGCCGACGCCGACCTCATGCGCCGAGTCGCCCCAGCGGAAGCTCTGGCTGTAGCGCGGTTCTACGCCGCGCACCCAGTATTCGCGCGGCGACAGCGTCAGGTTCTTGCCCTGATCCAGATAGCCGCTGCGCAGGGTGTAGGTGTAGAAGCTCTGCACGTCGAACTTGTGCTGCCGATCCGGCTGATATTGGTAGCCGAAGTTCGCCAACTGGCGGCGGCCCCAGAACTTGTCGTACGGGCGCGTCGACTGGAACGGGTTGGCGTTGTAGTCCGCCCGGCTCAGTCCGCCCGGCATGTTCGCTTCGCCTTCGTAGTATTGCAGCAGGCTGTTGAAGGTGTGCACCTCGTTCGGGGCGTAGCGGCTTTTCAGCATCACGTCGTCGATTTTGGTCGCGCTGTGCTCGCGCCAGTCGCTGCCGCGGGTGCCGGAGTAGAGCAGCGCCGCGCCGAAGCCGTTGTCGGCGGTGCCGCCGATCATCAGGTTGCCGGTGCCTTTCGGGTGATCCTGGCGCGAGGTCGGGCTGAGCTGCCCCTGCATGCCGGCCTCCATGCCGAAGGTTTTCGGGATGGCGCGGGTGACGAAGTTGACGACGCCGCCGACGCTCTGCGGCCCGTAGCGCACCGCGCCGCCGCCGCGCACCACGTCAATCGCATCCATATTGCCGAGCGAGACCGGCGCCAGCGACAGCTGCGGCTGGCCGTAAGGGGCGAAGGGCACCGGAATGCCGTCCATCAGCACGGTGGAGCGGCTGGCGAGGCGCGGGTTGAGGCCACGAATGCCGAAGTTCAGCGCCATATCATGGCTGCCGGTGCCGTTGTTCTCCGGCGCCACCACGCCCGGCACGCGGTTCAACGCTTCGCGCACGGTGGTGGTGCCGGTTTTGGCGAAGTCTTCGCGGCGCACCACGTCGCGCGCGCCGGGGTGTTCGAACACGTCGATCTGGCGGCCTTCCGCCAGCCAGTCACCGACTACCGTGATGTCCTCTTCCTTGTGCGGCTGCGGCAGTGTGGCCAGCGTGTAACCGTTGTTGCCGAGCGCTTTAGCCTGCAGGCCGCTGCCCGCCAGCAGGGCGTTCAGGCCGTCGTCGACACCGTAGCTGCCGTTCAGGCCCGGCGAACGTTTACCTGCGGTTAACGCGCCGTCTACCGAGAGTGCGATGCCGGCGCGAGCGGCGAAAGCGTTCAGCGCGCCGTCCAGCTCACCGGCTGGAATGTGATAGGTTGCCGCGGCGCTGGCGGCGCTCGCCATCAGCGGTGCGGCGAATGCCAGGCCAATAGCCACGGCCAGCGGTTTGGCCCGTTTTCCCCAAAGCGAAGCCGGAGCGACCTTTCCCCAAGCGTTGTTCATACCTTCTCCTGAATCATTTTTATTTATTGCTGCAGTGTTTTCCTGGGAGTCGGATGAGCAAGGCAAAAGGGACAATCAAAAATGCGATTTTTTATCATTTTCATTTAAAAAGATTCAGGCGGGGACGATTTGCAGCCAATAGCGGGTAAAGCTCTGCAGACGTATCGGCAGGGTCTGGCTGAGCAGGGCGAGGGCGCGATCGGTATCGTTGAGCGGGAAACTGCCGCTGACGCGCAGGCCGGCGACGGCCGGATCGCAGCTCAGGTGGCCGCGCCGGTAGCGCGCCAGTTCGGCGATCACCCGGTCCAGCCGCCACTGGCTGACGCTCAGCACGCCGCGCAGCCAGCCGTCCTCCGCCGCAGCCGATTGCTTGTCGCCGAAGGCCGTGGCGCTGAAGCTAATCTGTTCGCCGGCGTTCACCCGGCGCGTTTGCCGCGCGTCCTGCGCCAGCTGCGCTTCAACCGCATGCTCCAGCACCGTCAGGCGCGTCTCGCCAGCGCTCTCACGCACCAAAAAGCGGGTGCCGAGCGCGCGCATCGCCCCCTGCGGGCTTTGCACCCACAGCGGCCGGGGGTCGCGTCCGGTAATCAGGCTGATTTCCCCGGCGTGCAGGCGGATCAGCCGTTGACGATCGTCGTAATGTACGTCCACCGCGCTGGCGGTGTTCAGCACCAGTTGGGTGCCGTCGCTTAACACAATGGGTTTGATCTCGCCGGTGGCGGTGCGGTAGTCGGCGCGTAGCTCCCGGCCGAACGGCGACTGGTAAAGGAAGCCGCCGCCGCCCACGCCGAGCAACAGCAGCAGGCTTTTCAGCAGGGTGCGGCGATCGATCGCCGCCTGGCGGCCGGCGCGGTCGAGCGCACGGTAGCTGAACTTGCCCGGCACGCCCTGCAGCTGGCTCTGCAGCGCTTCGACGCGCTGCCAGGCCCAGCGGTGATCGTCATGCTGCTGATGCCAGGCTTGCCACTGTTGGCGCTGGCGCTCGGTGACGTGCTCGTCGCACAGCAGCGCATACCAGTGTGCGGCCATTTTCAGCGCCTGGCGCTGCTCGGGGGTGATGGCGTTGCTCATGAATAAACGTCGTTTTCCAGGCTGAACAGCAGGCAATGCTCGGTGGCCTTGGCCATGTATTTTTTAACCGAGCTGACCGACACGCCGAGGCGCGCGGCGATGTCCGCATAGCCCAGGCCTTCGAGCTGCGACAACAGAAAGGCCTGTTTTACCTTCGGCCCGAGGCCGTCGAGCATGGCGTCGATCTGCTGCAGGTTGTCCAGCAGGCTCTGGCGCTGCTCCGGCGACGGGGCATAGCCTTCCGGGATCAGCGCCAGCATCTCCAGATAGGCGCGCTCCAGCGTTCTGCGGCGGAACAGATCGACCATCACCCGTTTGGCGACGGTGACCAAAAAGTCTTTCGGTTCGCGCAGGGTTGCCGCGGCGTCGCTTCTCAGCAGGCGCATAAAGGTGTCCTGCGCCACATCGTCCGCATCGAACGCGCAGCCCAGCCGCCGGTGCAGCCATCCCTGCAACCAGGCATGATGGGTGGCGTAAAGGCGCGACAGCGCGGCGTGCGGGGCAGAAGCGGTGGCGGACATGATTTTCGCATTGCTGGTCAAAAAGATGCGCGGATGATAATTGAGAATGGTTATCGTTTCAAGTTTGGCCGTTGTCCTTAGGCCGAGATTCAACCCCCAGGCGTGGTGTTGAAATAAGCCGTGCGCCGTGAAGATATTCGCTTGCTCATTCAAGGTGCAGCGGCGCGATGTTATTTTGACAGGCAAACGGTTGCTATTTATCCGCCGTCGAAGACTGAGCGTGGGTCTTATTCTCTTTCGCCGGCCTATGCTTTCAGGTTAATTACCAATCAATTGTTTTTATTTAAAAATGTATTTTATCGCCGCCTGTTGGCATGCGGCTTGCTATGCTTAAGCCGGTCTTTACGTTTGGGCAAAAAAGCCTTGTTTCATCGGCGCAGGTTATTTCGCGGGTGAGCTTGGCCGGTCGCGACAAGGAAGAAAATAATGGCACTGCAATTCACCACGGCTATTCGTGGCAATTTTTTTGATATCGCAGCCTGTGTGGAGGCGCCGCAACAGCTTGAGGAACGCCTGCGGCATGTTCCCGACGGTTTGCTGCTGCTGAACGACGGCGTCATCGTCTGGTTCGGCAACTGGCAGCAGGGCGAGGCGCTGCTGCCGCCGGGCTTCACGGTCACGGAGTATCGCGACAAGCTGATCGTGCCGGGATTTATCGATACCCACATCCACTACCCGCAAACCGAAATGATTGGCGCCTATGGCGACCAGCTGCTGGACTGGTTAAACAATTACACCTTTCCGACCGAAAGCCGTTATGACTGTGAGCAGCACACCGATGCGATGTCGGCCTTCTTTCTGCAGCAGTTGCTGAGTAACGGCACCACCACCGCGCTGGTGTTCGGCACCGTGCATCCACAGTCGGTCGATGCGCTGTTCAGCCAGGCGGCAGCGCTGAACATGCGCCTGATCGCCGGCAAGGTGATGATGGATCGCCATGCGCCGGAGGCGCTGCTGGAAACGCCGGAGCAGAGTTATCGCCAGACGCGTGAGCTGATTGAACGCTGGCACGGCAAAGGCCGCCTCGGTTACGCCATTACGCCGCGCTTTGCGCCTACCAGTACGCCGGCGCTGCTGGCGCAGGTGCAGCGGCTGCGCGAAGAGTATCCCGACGTTTGGCTGCAGACGCACCTGAGCGAGAACCCGCAGGAAGTGGCCTGGGTAAAAGCGCTGTTTCCGCAGCACCGCAGCTATCTGGATGTTTACCACCGTTATGGCATGACCGGCGATAAAAGCGTGTTCGCTCACTGCCTGCACCTGGAGGAGCAGGAGTGGGACTGCCTGTGCGATACCCGCTCGGCGATCGCCTTTTGCCCCACCTCCAACCTGTTTCTCGGCAGCGGGCTGTTTGATCTGCAGCAGGCCTGGCGCAAGCGGGTGAAGCTCGGCATCGGCACCGACGTGGGGGCCGGCACCACCTTCAATATGCTGCGCACGTTAGGCGAGGCGTACAAGGTCGGCCAGCTGCAGCATTACCGGCTCTCCGCCGTAGAAGCGTTCTATCATGCCACCCTGGGCGGCGCCCGCGCGCTGGCGCTGGACGACAAAATCGGCAACTTCAACGTCGGTAAAGAGGCGGATTTCGTGGTGCTCGATCCGGCGGTCACGCCGCTGCAGCAGCTGCGTCACGCCAACAGCGCCACGCTGATGGAACAAGGGTTTGTGCTGATGACCCTGGGGGACGATCGCAATATTTATTGCACCTATGTGGACGGCAAGGTGGTTTATCAGGCGGCGCGCTGACGCAGCCGCGCCTGCAGCCAAACGCTGAGCGGCGCGGCGACGACGGCGCTCAGCGCGCACAGCCATAACAGGCGTTGCAAACCGAGCGGGGTGAGGCCGCCGCTCAGCAGCGCGGAGGAGAGCAAGAAGGCCGCCGTGGCGCTCAGGTGTATCAGGGCGGTTTGCAGCGTGCCGAAGGCGGCGCGTTGCCGATGGTCCGGCCAGCGCATGCTCAGGGAAGAGATCGCCACCAGCCGCGCGTAGGCCGCTGCGAGAAACGCAATCATGAACAGTTCGCCGCGATCGCCACCGCACGCCGCCAACCACAGGCTGCCCAACAGCAACAGCGTGGCGCTCACCGTCAGCGTCACGGCGCCAAAGCGTTGCAGCCAGCGTCCCGCCAGCACGGTCGCCAGATAGCCGGCCACGCCGCCGATGAGAAACAGCCAGGCCAAATGCGCGTCGGCCACCTGTAGCCGCTGGGTGAGCAGCGGCGCCAGCACCGGGATCAGCAGCATCGGGCTGAACTGTGTCAGGCCGGCGGCGGAGGCGAACAGCAACAAACGGCGATCGAGCGTGACGGGGGCGGCGGCCTGCGGCTGCGGCGCATCTCTGGGAACGAACAGTGCCACCAACACCGCCGCCAGCAGACACAGCCCGCCGATCGCCACCAGCGCAACGCGCCAGCTCGCCACCTCGCACAGGTACAGCATGCCCGGCATGCCGACGATGCTCACCAGTGAAAAAGATGCGATCACCGTTGCCAACATTCGGCCGTGCAGCGCGGCCGGCGCGGCGTTGAGCAGCAAGCCGATCCCCACGCCCATCGTGGTGCCTCCCAGCAGACCGGCCAGCAGCCGCAGCGCCAACAGCCAATAAAACTGCCGGGTTGCGGCGATCAGTAAGGTCGTCACCCCCAGCAGCGCGACGTTGAGCAGCAGAAAACGCCGCTTCTCAACGCCGCCGATCCAATAGAATGCGCCGATACCGGAAATCACCGCCGCCAGCGTATAGGCCGCGCTGACATAACCGGCGTAGCTGACGGGCACGGAAAAGTCGGCGGCCATATAGAGAAATATCGGGTTGAACACCATGTATTCCAGGGCATTGGTGAATTGAATAAAGGCGATGACCAGCGCTATCGCCGTCAGCTTTCTCGTGGGTGTCATAAGCATCCATCGGTTGCAGAATCAGGCCGGCAGTGTAGCGCTTGGCGTTGAGCGGGATTAGGTGGTAGAAATGGCATGGTTTGTTATCAAATGTGGGATAATCATGCGCGCCAAATTGGATTTAAACCTGTTACGCATTTTCGTGGCGGTGGTGGAGCAAGGCAGCTTCGTCGGGGCCGCCCGGGCGCTGGCGATGCCGACCTCCAACGTCAGCCGCGCTATCTCGCAGCTGGAGCGCCAGCTCGACCAGCGCTTAATCGAGCGCAGCACCCGCTCAATGCGGCTGACGCCGAACGGCCAGCTGTTGCATGAGCGGGTTCAGCCGTTGCTGGCGTCGCTCGATCATACCGCGCAAACGCTCAGCGAACGGCAACAACAGCTGCGCGGGCCGCTGCGCCTGTGCGTGCCGAATGAAGTGGGGCCATACCTGTTGGGCGATCCGTTGGCGGCCTTCGCCCTGCAGCATCCGCAGATCGAAATCAGCTGCGTCACCAATCTGGCGGGCATGGCGTCGCTGCTTGACGATGTCGATCTGGCGGTGATGATCAGCCGGGGCCTGTTAGACGACAGCGACTATGTTGCGCAGCCGCTGGCGACCTTTCCCTGCATCGTGGTGGCCGCGCCGGCGCTGCTGGCGCAGTGGCCGCCGACGGCGGAGATTGAGCAATTCACGCAATTGCCCTGCATTAGCACGGTGGATGCGCTGAAGGGCATGCCGTGGCAATTCGTGCGCCCGGACGGCAAGTTCGTTACCGTCCCGGTCAATGCGCGCTATCGCGTCAATAGCGGGGAGATGGCGCTGAAGGCGGCCCTGGCCGGCGTGGGGTTCGCCATGCTCTCCGAGCTCGGCTGCCGGCCGTTTCTGGCCGACGGACGTTTGGTTGAGATACCGCTGGCCTTGCCGCCGGCGCCGCTGCAGCTGTATGCCGTTTATCCCGGCCGCCGCTATCTGCCGGCCAAAACGCGCGCGCTGCTGACCTTTCTGATACAGCAGGTTGGCGAGGCGACTAACTTCTAATCACTTGTTTTTGCTCAAACTGCCAACTGCGCCTAAGCTAGGTGATGACTCAGAGGGAGCCATTCCCCGAGACCTTATTCCGTGAACATGGAGGAGTTTCGATTTGATGCGTTTATCCACATTGGTGCTGGCGATCGGCATGGCGCTGGGCTCGCAGGCACAGGCAGCAGAAACCCAACCTCACGCCGACCATAGCGCGCTGCCCAGCGGCCAGGCGAAGGAGGCTACCGTGACCGGTGAAGCCAATCAGCACGACAAGCAAAAGACCCAAAACCCGTTCTTCTATCAAAGCCGTCTGCCGTTCCAGGCGCCGCCGTTCAACCTGATCAAGGAGAGCGACTACGCGCCGGCGATCGCAGCGGGCATCAAGCAAAAGCGGGAAGAGGTGGAGAAGATCGCCAACAACCCGGCCAAGCCCAACTTTAAAAATACCTTCGTGGCGCTGGAGCAGGCCGGTTCGCTGCTGACGCGGGTGATGAACGTGTTCGGCGCCATGACCTCGGCCAACACCAGCGACGCGCTGCAGAAGCTGGATGAAGAGACCTCGCCGAAGCTGGCGGCGTTGAACGACGACATCATGCTCAACGGCAAATTGTTCGCACGCATCAAGGCCATTTATCAGGATCGCGATGCGCTGAAGCTGGATCCGGAATCGCGCCGGCTGGTGGAAGTGACCTACAAGAACTTCGAGCTGGCGGGCGCCAACCTGTCGGACGCCGACAAGGCCAAGCTGAAAGCGCTGAACCAGGAAGCGGCGACGCTGAGCACCCAGTTCACCAACAAACTGCTGGCGGCGAGCAAAAACGGCGCGCTGGCGATAACCGACCCGGCGAAGCTGGACGGTCTGTCCGAAGGCGAACTGGCCGCGGCAGCGCAGGCGGCCGCCGAACGCAAGCTGGAGAAACAGTGGCTGCTGGTGCTGCAGAACACCACGCAACAGCCGTTGCTGCAGAGCCTGAAAGATCGCGACACCCGCAAAGCGCTGTTCGACGCCTCCTGGACGCGTGCGGAGAAGGGCGACGGCAACGATACCCGTCAGACCATTTCGCGTCTGGCCAAGGTACGCGCCGAGCAGGCCAAACTGCTGGGCTACCCGAACTACGCCGCCTGGAAGCTGCAGAACCAGATGGCCAAGACGCCGGATGCCGCGCTGAGCTTTATGCGCAACATCGTGCCGGCGGCCACCGCGCGCGCCGAGCGTGAAGCCAAAGACATACAGGCGGTGATCGATCAGCAGAAAGGCGACTTCAAGGTGCAGGCCTGGGACTGGCAGTTCTACGCCGAACAGGTGCGCAAGGCCAAGTACGATCTGGACGAATCGCAGATCAAACCTTACTTCGAGCTGAACAACGTGCTGAACAACGGCGTGTTCTACGCCGCCAACCTGCTGTACGGCATCAGCTTCAAAGAGCGCAAGGACATCCCGGTCTATCAGCCGGACGTCAAGGTGTATGAAGTGTTCGACAAGGACGGCAAATCGCTGGCGCTGTTCTACACCGACTACTTCAAGCGCGACAACAAGGGCGGCGGCGCCTGGATGAGCAACTTCGTCGATCAGTCGAAGCTCAATGGCACCAAGCCGGTGATCTACAACGTCGCCAACTTCACCAAACCGGCGCCGGGGCAGCCGGCGCTGCTGTCGTATGACGACGTGATCACCATGTTCCACGAGTTCGGCCATGCGCTGCACGGCATGTTCGCCGATCAGGAGTACCCGAGCCTGTCGGGCACCAACACCGCGCGCGACTTCGTCGAATTCCCGTCGCAGTTCAACGAGCACTGGGTCAGCGATCCGAAAGTGTTCAGCCATTTCGCCAAGCACTACCAGACCGGCGAGGCGATGCCGCAGGAACTGGTCGACAAGATCAAGAAGGCCGACAAGTTCAACAAGGGCTACAGCATGACCGAGTTGCTGTCCGCCGCGCTGCTGGACATGCACTGGCATATGCTGACCGCCGATCAGCCGCAGCAGGACGTGGACAAGTTCGAGGCCGAGTCGCTGCAAAAAGACAAGGTGGATCTCAGCTATGTGCCGCCGCGCTACCGCTCCAGCTACTTCCAGCATATCTGGGGCAACGGCTACGCCGCGGGCTACTACGCCTATCTGTGGACGGAAATGCTGGCGGACGACGCCTTCCAGTGGTTCACCGAACACGGGGGCCTGACCGCCGAAAACGGCCAGCGCTTCCGCGACATGATCCTGTCGCGCGGCAACAGCCAGGATCTGGAGAAGCTGTACATCGACTGGCGCGGCAAAGAGCCGAGCATCGAGCCGATGCTGATCAACCGCGGGCTGAAGGACGAGTAAGTTCGGCCATTCCCGGTAAGCAAACAAAAGGGCGCGTTATGCGCCCTTCGTCTTTTTGGCTTGGCCGACAGTCAGCGGTTCACCACCTTGGCCGGCAGGGCCACCACCAGCAGCGAGCTGAGCAGCAGGCAGCCGGCGAAGGCCCAGAGCGCGCCGCCGCTCTTGCCGGTCAGATCCAGCGCCAGCCCCATCAGCGAATTGCTCACCAGCCCGGCGATGTTGGCCAGCGAGCAGGCCAGCGCGAAGCCGGTCGCCGCCGCCGTGCCGCGCAGGAAGGTGGCCGGCAGGCTGAAGAACACCGGCACCGCGCCGATGATCGCCGCCTGGGCGATGGAGAACAGCAGCACCGTGGCCAGCGCATTGTGGGTGAAGAAGGTGCTGCCGGCCATCGCCAACGCGCCGACGATAAACGGCACGATGATGTGCCAGCGCCGTTCGCGCAGCCGGTCCGAACTGCTGCCGATCAGCAGCATGCCGAGCAGGGCGGCGACGCTGGGGATCGCCGTCAGGTAGCCGATGGTGGTGATGTCGGTGACGCCGGCGGTTTTGATGAAGGTCGGCATCCAAAAGCCCATGGCGTAGGCGCTGAGCAGAATGGCGAAGTCGATGCCGCCGAGCATCCACACTTTCAGGTTGAAGAAGCCGTCGCGGAAGCTGTGCTTGCCGTGATCGGCCTCGGCGTCGTCACGCGCCAAATCGTCGGCGATGCGCTGCTTTTCCTCGGGCGTCAGCCACTTGGCCTGCTGATAAGTGTTAGGCAACAGCCAGAAGGTCAGCACGCCCAACAGCACGCTGGGAATGCCCTCCAGCAGAAACAGCCACTGCCAGCCGTGCAGCCCGTGGCGCATGTCGAAATGGCCCATGATCCAGCCGGAGAGCGGCCCGCCGATCACGCTGGAGAGCGGCAGGCCGATCATGAACAGCGCGATGATGCGGCCGCGGCGATAGGTCGGGAACCACAGCGTCAGGTAAAAGAGCACGCCGGGCAGGAAACCGGCTTCCGCCACGCCGAGCAGAAAGCGAATGACGTAGAACTGCGTCGGCGTGGTGACGAACATGGTGGCGGTGGACAGCAGCCCCCAGGTGATCATGATGCGGGCGATCCACATCTTGGCGCCGACGCGCTGCAGGATCAGGTTGCTCGGCACCTCGAACAGAATATAGCCGACGAAGAACAGCCCGGAGCCCAGGCCGAAGGCCGCTTCGCTCAGCTGCAGCGCGTCGGCCATCTGCAGCTTGGCCAGCCCGACGTTGATGCGATCGAGGTAGGCCGCCAGATAACACAGGCAAAGAAACGGGATCAGTTTCCAGGTGATTTTGCGGTACAGCAGCAGCGATTCTGCGTCCGCTTTCCCCGCCAGCGGGGTGTCGACAATGGCCATGATGTTGTCTCCAGGTGGTGCGTGTTGGCCTCCGCAGGAGGCGCCTGTTGTGTTTGCGTTGCATGGACGCCGCCCTGTTTCGGGCGGTCGCCTGAGGCGCTGTCTGCGCCTTCGTTATTGTCGTTGCAGGTGAATCGTTGATTCATAACCGGTTCAGATAGTCGAGCGCCTCCCGTTTGTGCACCACGTCGCCGTATTTGCTGTCGATGTCGAACAGGTTGGCTTCGTGCGGGCCGGGGTGACGATCGCCGACGCACTCGCGCACCACCATGGCGCGAAAGCCGTGCTGCACCGCGTCCACCGCGCTGGCGCGGATGCAGCCGCTGGTGGAGCAGCCGATCATCAGCAGCGTGTCGATCCCTTGCGCCACCAGCAGCGGCGCCAGCGCGGTGCCGAAGAAGGCGCTGGCGTATTGCTTGCTCAGCACCACCTCATCGCCCAGCGGCGCCACCGGCGGGCAGAACGCCGCCAGCGGGTTGCCTTCCACCATGTCCTTCATCACCGGCGCTTTCTTGACCCACAGGCCGCCATCGGCAAAATGGCCTGCATGATAGCGGATATGGGTGTGGATCACCGGAATTCCCGTTCGGCGCGCGCAGGCCAGCAGCTCGCGGCTTTCCTCGACTGCGCTTACTACGCCCGGCGCGAACAGCGGCGCGCCTTCGGTGGTGTAGGCCTGCATAAAGTCGATCGCCAGCAGCGCCGGGCGCCGGCCGAAGCCGATGCGCTGGCCCCAGACGCCGCGATAGTTGTCGCTGAGGGTGTCGTTCATTCTGCCTCCTCAATAGGCGCCGGACAGCAGGGCGCCGGCGCCGGGGACGATCGGCTCCAGCTCCAGCGCGGTCAGCATCGCGTAAGTGGTGGCGATGGCGGCGGTGATCACCGGTTTGCCGGTTTGGGCCTCCACCGTCGGGACGGCCGGCAGCGAAGGCATCTGCACGCAGGCGGACAGCACGATAGCATCGACCTCGCGTAAGTCCATCTCGGCGACGATCCCCGGCAGCCTGGTCGGATCGTGCCGGCCGACTTCGAGGTTGTCCGGGATCTCCAGCGCGCGCCATACCTTGACCTCGATGCCTTCGTGCTGGATGTAGTCCACCACCAGCTGGGTCAGCGGTTTCATGTAGGGCGCCACCAGCGCGATGCGTTTGGCGCCGATCACCTTCAGGCCGTTGACCAGCGCGCCGGCGCTGCTGATAACCGGCGCGGCGGCCTGATTGTCTTTCGTCACCTGCGCCAGCCGGGCCTGCGATTCGCGGTGGTAGCCCAGCCCCATCGCCATGATGGCCACCAGGCAGGCGTAGCCGAGCACGTCGACCCGCGCGTCGGACAGCTCCAGCGCACAGCGGTCGGACTCGGCGTCCATCGCCGCCAATTCTTCTTTATTGACGTGTTTCATGCGCATGCGGCTGGAGTGAAAGGTGAAACGCTCCGGGCGTATCAACTGGCGCGCGCCCAGCATCGCCGGGATCTCGGTTTCCATCGTGGTGTTGGAGCTGGGCACGATCTGGCCGATGCGGTAGTGGTTGCTCATGTCGGTGTTCCTCAGTTAATCCAGAAAATCGCCCAGGGCGCGGAAGAAGCCGTCGAAATCGTCCCACGGGATCATGTGTCCGGCGTTCTCGACCTCGACGATGGCGATCTCCGGCTGCAGCGCGCGGATCTCCGCCCGGTCTTCGGGCTGAATGACGCCGCCTTTGCCCGCGGCCATCAGCAGCGTCGGCATGGTCAGCTGCGGGTAGTCGCGGTGGCTGTCCACCTGATGAAAATCGTCGTAGGCGCGTTGGATAGCCGGCTCGTAGCAGGTATGCAGCCACTCGGCGCGCAGCTGACGCTGTTCTTCGCTCCAGGTTGGGCAAAAGGCGCGCATCTGCTCGGCGCTCATGCCCGGCTGCGACTGCCGGATGGAGTCGGCGTACCATGGCCATTGGCCGGGATAGGCGCGGCGGCCGGGGCCGGAAACCGGCGGATCGACCAGCACCAGCCGCCGCACGCCGGCGGGCCGCAAAACGGCGGCGCGCAGGGCGAAGCGGGCGCCCATCGAATGGCCGAGCAGGGCGTAACTGTCCAGGTTCAGCGCGGCGGCGAAGGCGCTGACGTCCTGTGCGCAGGTCTCTGCGTCATAAGCCAGTTCCGGGCCGCTGGACGACAAACCGCGGCCGCGCACGTCGAGCACGTAGACGTCGTATTTTTCCCCCAGCCGCTCGGCGACGAAGCCCCAGGTGATCGCCGGGCTGGTGATGCCGGGCACCAGGATCAGCGCCGGGCCGTGGCCGCCGTAGCGCAGATAGTGCTGGCGAATGTTGTTGGCGTGAACGTGGGCGCCGTAGAGGAAGGTGCTCATGCGGCGTTCTCCGATTTCAGCGCTTGCGCGTACAGGTCATAGCCGTAAACCCAGGCCGGATCTTCCTGGGTGCGCAGGAAGGTGTTGGCGTTGGACACCGCCTGCACCCTGGAGGCGCGCTCCTTGCGGTTGGCTTCATACAGCTGGAAGGCGGTGCGGTAGTCGCTGAGGCCGGTTTCCTGCAGGCAGCGGGTCAGCATGGCGGCGTCTTCGATCGCCATCGCCGCGCCCTGCGCCATGTGCGGTTTCATCGGGTGGCAGGCATCGCCGAGCAGCACCAGACGGCCTTCGCTCCACAACGGCAGTGGTTTGCGGTTCAGCAATGGCCATTTGGTGACCTGTTCGCTGGATTCGATCAGCGCCTGCACGATCGGATGGTAGCCGGCGAAGGTCTCGAACATCTCTTCGCGGCTGCTGTCGATGAAGCTGCCCTGGAAATCCCAGGCCGGGTGCGGCACGCCGCTGACGTAGTAATATTCGTCGCGCCGTTGGGTGGTGTAGTAGACCATCAGATGGCGATCCGCCGACCACCACTTCACGCAGTCTTCGAACGTCAGGTTATATTTCGCCAGCTTCTCGCCGCGGATCAGCGCGCGGTGGGCCACCCAGCCGCTGTAGGTCGGCGCTTCGGCGCCCAGCAGATGCTCGCGGATGCGCGAGTTGATGCCGTCGGCGCCGATCACGATATCAGCGTGGGCCGAGGTGCCATCGACGAAGTTCAGCACCACCTCGTCACCGCGATCTTCAATCTTGCTCAGGCATTTGCCGAAGTGCAGGGTGCCGGGCTGCAGCGCGGAGAGCTGCAACGCCTGCAAATCGCCGCGGTGCACCGTCACATAGGCGGCGCCGTACTCCCGGCGGGCGAAGGCGCCCAGTTCGATGCGCGACAGGTAGTCGCCGCTTTCGGCGTCGCGGCTGAACCAGAAATCGGGATGAGACGCCATCTGCTCCAACCGTTGCTCAATACCGAGACGGCGGAAAATCTTCAGCACGTTCGGCCCCATGTGAATGCCGGCGCCGAGGCGCGAGAACGCCGGGCTCTGCTCATACAGATCGACGGTAAAGCCGGCTTTTTGCAGCAGCCCGGCGGCGGCGGCGCCCCCCAGCCCGGCGCCGACGACGGCGATGCGTGGTTGTTTGCTCATCATGTTTCCCCTGTCTGTTGGCTTTTTTCAGCGTAGGCCCAACGCGTGGTTGGACGATTGATTTATAGTGTATGCACTAGATAACGCAAAGTTGCAAAAGTGTTAAATCAGATCTTGCTCACGCTAATTGACAGCGCATTACTGTTAAACTCATGTTAATCACAGGATTGATAAGGCATGAAATAGGACTTTCTTATGATGGCCATCTGTGGCTTGCTTTCTCTTCCTTTTTTGACTTAGATAAAATGAGTGTGTTCACTTTAAATTGTTTGAAAAATAACCGTCGCCTTGCGGGCGTCGGATACCCTTGACGTGACAGGAGACAGGCCATGGCGGTCAATGAAACCCAGTTGGTACAGCTGTTCGAGCAGGTGCTTACGCTGTCGAAGGTC
>NZ_JALBYS010000045.1:0-43326 GCF_022678525.1 Serratia sp. PGPR-27
AGCCGGTACACCGTCGGTTTGCCGTGTTCACGCTGCGGATGCGCCGGCAACAGATAGTGCGCGCTGACGTGTTCATCGGTCAGCGTTTTCAGCGATGAATGGAAATCTTCCGCCGTGTAGTGCATCACCAGAAAGCGAATGCGCCGATCGGCGCCCTGCGCCTGATGCAGCGTCTCGAGCTGGTAAGCGCCGCGATCGACGAGCGTGTCCTGCTGCGGATTTTGGCACCCAGCCAACAGCGCGGCGGCGATGATCCCTGGCCAAATTTTCACTTATCCTCCCTGTGGTTTGGTGATTTGATCTAACGTTAACGTTAAGCAATAGTCGCCACGGAAGCCACCCGCCGACAAAGTAAAAACGCCCCGGCGTGAGCCAGGGCGTTAAGGCATGGGATTAGCGGCTGACTTTCACCGCGGTGCCACTGACGGTCACCATCAGCATGCTGCCGTCTTTGCCAACGGTTTCATAATCGATATCAATGCCGACCACCGCGTTGGCGCCCAGCTCTTTCGCCTGATCTTCCAGTTCTTCGAACGCGATCAGGCGCGCCTTGCGCAGCTCTTTCTCGTAAGCGCCCGAACGGCCGCCGACGATATCGCGCACGCCAGCGAAGAAATCACGAAAAATGTTGGCGCCGAGAATCGCTTCGCCGGTGACGACGCCGCAGTATTCGGTGATGGTAAACCCTTCCAGGGTCGGGGTAGTTGAAAGCTGCATCAGAACTCCTTGTTTGATTAATTCAACGTATCTATGACCAGAAGATTGACATTATGTTCGCTTAATCAATGGCACGCAGTACGAATGCAAGGCCAAAAAACGCATTTATACTGTAAGCTATCGGTCTTCATGGTAGAGACTTTCACATAAGGTAATAAGATGAAAACAAAAACGATTGCGGCTGTTTTACCCTTAGCGCTGTTGCTGAGTGCCTGTACCACGGTGGAACCGGCATACAAGGATATCGGCACCCGCAGCGGCAGCTGTGTGGAAGGCGGCCCGGATACGGTCGCGCAAAAGTTCTATGACCTGCGCATCCAGCAGGGCGCCGGCCTGCCGGACAGCAACCGCCTGGCGCAGCTGCAGCCTTATCTGAGCAAAGTGCTGTATCAGGATCTGGTCAGCACTGCTCAAAACCCGGGCAAGCATCAGATTACCGGCGATCTGTTCTCCGGCAATGCGCAGGGGCCAAGCAGCGCATCCGTCGCCAGCGCCTCGACCATTCCCAACACCGATGCGAAGAACATCCCGCTGCGCGTTGACCTGAGCTACCAGAAAGACGCCAACAGCACCGTGAACTGGCAGGACGAAGTGCTAATGGTGCGCGAAGGCACCTGCTGGGTGGTTGATGATATTCGCTACCTGAATGTTCCAGCGCACGCCACCAACGGCAGCGTACGCCAGGTGCTGGAAAACCAGTAACCCGCTTCCCCCGGCCGACGCGGGCTGGCCGCGTCGGTCATCCCGCCGCCCGTCTACCGCTCGAATTTCGTCCAATAGAAAAAATTTCGCTACCGATCTCACAGCCTGCGCCACAAATCCCCTCCCTCGGCTTGAGTCGCGGTATCTTGTGCTAATCTTTTACCGTCCCGCCGCACACTCATAAATTTTAACGCACAAAGATTGCATAAGTATTCTGTGGAAGTTAACATTTGCGGCATCAATGTCTATTCAATTCTGGCGCATGAGTATTCAACTTAACGGTATCAATTGCTATTACGGCGCTCACCAGGCGCTGTTTGACATCACGCTGGAATGTCCAGCCGGGGAAACCCTGGTGCTGCTTGGCCCAAGCGGCGCCGGGAAAAGTTCATTGCTGCGGGTGCTGAACCTGCTGGAAATGCCGCGTTCGGGCCAACTGCAGATCGCCGGCAACCAATTCGACTTCAGGCAGGCGCCGGGCGAGAAAGCCATTCGCGAACTGCGCCAAAACGTCGGCATGGTGTTCCAGCAATACAACCTGTGGCCTCACCTCACCGTGGTTCAGAACCTGATCGAGGCACCTTGCCGCGTGCTGGGTCTGAACAAGGCTCAGGCGATGGAGCGCGCCGACAAGCTGCTCAAGCGTCTGCGCCTGACCGACTTCGCCGATCGCTTCCCGCTGCACCTTTCCGGTGGCCAGCAGCAGCGCGTGGCGATC
Source organism: Serratia sp. PGPR-27 (assembly GCF_022678525.1). Lineage (NCBI taxonomy): Bacteria > Pseudomonadati > Pseudomonadota > Gammaproteobacteria > Enterobacterales > Yersiniaceae > Serratia > Serratia sp. PGPR-27. The sequence goes on from NZ_JALBYS010000045.1 coordinate 2,138, forward strand.
GCCCGCGCCCTGATGATGGAGCCGCAGGTGTTGCTGTTCGATGAACCGACCGCAGCGCTGGATCCGGAAATCACCGCCCAGATCGTCAGCATCATTCGCGAACTGGCCGGCACCGGCATCACGCAGGTGATCGTCACCCACGAAGTGGAAGTGGCGCGCAAAACCGCCAGCCGCGTGGTGTACATGGAAAACGGCCACGTAGTGGAGCAAGGCGACAGCAGCCACTTCACGCAGCCGCGGACCACCGAGTTTGCTAATTACTTATCACACTAACAATTAACTTGCTGTAATTTGGGGAGTTTGCGATGAAAAAACTAATAATCGCCGCCGTTCTGGCCGGCATCAGCGTTTCCGCCTCCGCAGCCGAAACCATCCGTTTCGCTACCGAAGCCTCCTATCCTCCGTTTGAATTTATTGACGCCGGCAACAAGATTCAGGGTTTTGATGTCGATCTGGCCAACGCGCTGTGCAAAGAAATGCAGGCCGAGTGTACCTTCACCAACCAGGCGTTCGACAGCCTGATCCCAAGCCTGAAGTTCAAGCGTTTCGATGCGGTGATGGCCGGTATGGACATTACGCCGGAGCGTGAGAAGCAGGTGCTGTTCACCAAGCCTTACTACGATAACTCGGCGCTGTTCATCGCGCAGAAAGGAAAAATTGCCGACGTGGCGGCGCTGAAAGGCAAGAAAGTCGGCGTGCAAAACGGCACCACCCACCAGAAATACCTGACCGACAAGCACCCGGAAATCACCACCGTGCCTTACGACAGCTACCAGAACGCCATTTTGGATCTGAAGAACGGCCGCGTTGATGCGGTGTTCGGCGATACCGCGGTGGTCAACGAGTGGCTGAAGCAGAATGACGCGCTGGCGGCAGTGGGCGCCAAAGTGACCGACAAAGACTACTTCGGCACCGGCCTTGGCATCGCGGTGCGCCAGAAGAACACCGATCTGCAGGGCAAGTTCAACGCCGCTCTGGACAAGATCAAGCAGGATGGGACCTATGAAACCATCTACAAAAAATGGTTCCAGCAGTAATACGCCCAAATGAATGAATTACAACCTTTAGCAAGCGCCGCCGGCATGACCGTCGGCCTTGCCGTTTGCGCCCTGATCCTCGGGCTGATTCTGGCGATGCTGTTCGCCGTATGGGAATCGTCCCGCTGGAAAGCGGTCAGCTGGCTCGGCACCGCCTGGGTGACCGTGTTGCGCGGCCTGCCAGAAATCCTGGTGGTGCTGTTTATCTATTTCGGCTCGTCGCAGCTGCTGCTGATGCTCTCCGACGGCTTTACCCTCAACCTCGGTCTGTTCCAGCTGCCGATTCAGTTGGCGATCGACAATTTCGAAGTCAGCCCGTTCCTGTGCGGGGTGATCGCTCTGGCTCTGCTCTATTCCGCCTACGCCTCGCAGACGCTGCGCGGCGCGCTCAAAGCGGTGCCGCAGGGGCAGTGGGAATCCGGTCAGGCGCTTGGACTGAGTAAGGCGGCGATCTTCTTTCGCCTGATCATGCCGCAGATGTGGCGCCACGCCCTGCCCGGCCTCGGCAATCAGTGGCTGGTGCTGTTGAAAGACACCGCGCTGGTGTCGCTGATCAGCGTGAACGATCTGATGCTGCAAACCAAGAGCATCGCCACCCGCACCCAGGAGCCTTTTACCTGGTATGTGATCGCCGCGGCCATCTACCTGCTGGTGACGCTGTTCAGCCAATACGTCATCAAACGCATTGAGCTGCGCGCCACGCGCTTTGAGCGGGGGCCGGCCTGATGATTGAATATTTGCCGGAGATCCTCAAAGGGTTGCACACCAGCCTGACGCTGACCGTCGCCGCGCTGATCGTCGCGCTGGTGCTGTCGCTGCTGCTGACGGTGATCCTGACGCTGAAAACGCCGATCCTGACGCCGTTGGTCAAGGTTTATGTGACGCTGTTCACCGGCACGCCGCTGCTGGTGCAGATCTTCCTGATCTACTACGGCCCCGGCCAGTTCCCGGCGATCCGCGACTACCCTTGGCTGTGGAACCTGCTGTCGCAGCCCTGGCTGTGTGCGATGATAGCGCTGGCGCTGAACAGCGCGGCCTACACCACGCAGTTGTTCTACGGCGCGGTGCGTGCCATTCCCGCCGGGCAGTGGCAATCGTGCGAAGCGCTTGGCATGTCGCGCCGGCAGACGCTGCGCATTCTGCTGCCGTTCGCCTTCAAGCGCGCCCTGTCGTCTTACTCCAACGAAGTGGTGCTGGTGTTCAAAAGCACCTCGCTGGCCTATACCATCACGCTGATGGAAGTGATGGGCTACAGCCAGCTGATGTACGGCCGCACCTACGACGTGATGGTGTTCGGCGCCGCCGGCCTGGTGTACCTGTGCGTCAACGGCCTGCTGACGCTGCTGATGCGCCTGGTGGAGCGCCGCGCGCTGGCGTTTGAACGCCGCAACTGAGGCCGCCGCCCCCATGAGCCCCGCCATTGTGCGGGGCTTTTTTTACCCCTCAATGCAATACTTAATCATTTATATTGCATTTTAATTCACTCAATGGCAGGGTTAACAACAGGCATTCGCGCAAAAACCTCTGGCGATTACCAGTAAAAACAAACGATAGCGAATAATCACTTTCAGGATCCAGACAGGAGCTCTACGCATGAAAAAACTGCTGCTTGCCGCGACGATGTTGGCCGGGATGACCTTTAACGCCACCGCGGCCGAAACCATCCGCTTCGCCGCCTCCGCCACCTACCCACCGTTCGAATCGCTCGACGCCAACAACCAGATCGTCGGCTTCGATATCGATCTGGCCAACGCGCTGTGCAAGCAGATGCAGGCGCAGTGCACCTTCACCAACCAGGCGTTCGACAGCCTGATCGCCGCGCTGAAATTCAAGAAATACGATGCGGTGATTTCCGGCATGGATATCACGCCGGAGCGCAGCAAACAGGTCGCCTTTACCCAGCCTTACTACGCCAACTCGGCGATCGTGATCGCGCAAAAAGGCAAGTTCAGTTCGCTGGCGGATCTGAAAGGCAAAAAGCTCGGCATGGAAAACGGCACCACCCACCAGAAATACATGCAGGACAAGCACCCGGAGATTAACACCGTTTCTTACGACAGCTACCAGAACGCCATTCTGGAGCTGAAAAACGGCCGTATCGACGGCGTGTTCGGCGACACCGCCGTGGTGAACGAGTGGCTGAAAACCAACCCGCAGCTGGCGCCGGTGGGCGAGCACATCACCGATGCGCAATACTTCGGCACCGGTCTCGGCATCGCGGTGCGCCCGGACAACCAGGCGCTGCTGGCCAAGCTGAACGCCGCGCTGGACGCCATCAAGGCCGACGGCACCTACAAGGCCATCAACGACAAGTGGTTCCCGCAGTAAGCAATAAGGCCCGGATAACCGGGCCTTATGTTTTATAAACGCCGCACCAGCAGCGTCAGCACTTCGTAGTGCGAGGTATGCGGGAACATGTCGAACAGCTGCACCCGTTCGATGTGATACCCCGGCAACATCTCGATATCTTTCGCCATGCTCTCGGCGTTGCAGCTCGAATACAGAATATAGTCCGGCGCCATCCGGCTCAAATAGTCGCACAGCGCCTGACCGATGCCACGGCGCGGCGGGTTGACCAACACCAGCTGCGGCACCTGGCCTTCGGCGATGGCGAAGCGGGTGGAATCGAGCGCCTGAAAATCTACCTGCAACAACCCTAACCGCTGCGCCGACTGGCGCGCGCAGGCGATCGCCTCCGCGCTGATTTCGATGCCGGTCAATCGCGTCTGCGGCTGCGCGCAGTGCAGGCCGAAACCGCCGACGCCGCAGAACAGATCCCACATGCTGTCGATACCCAGCGCGCGCACCCAGTCGCGGGCGGTGGCATACAGAGCGGCGGCCACCTGCGGGTTGGTCTGAAAGAAGCTTTGCGGGCGGATGAACAGCGGCACCTGATTGAACTGTTCCTCCAGCGCCTGCTGTTCGGTCAGCGCGATCTCGCGCTCCCCTTCCATGATCGCCATATGCACCGGTTGAATATTGGCGGAGATCACCCTGAGCTGCGGCAGCTGCTGCTGCAGCCACGGCAGCGCGGCGCGCAGCTGCGCCAGTTTGGTTTCCGAGCGCAGCACGAAACGCAGCATCACGCCGCCGTCGAGCGTGCTTTCGGTCAGCAGCAGGTATTTCAGCTCGCCGCGTTTGCGCGCTACGTTATACGGCGTCAGACCGGCGCGGGCGATAAAGCTTTTCAGCACCGCAAACATCGGCGCAAAACCGGCGGGGTACAGCGGGCAGTCGCTCAGATCGACCGGCGTGCCGTCGCGGTGCAGCATGCCGAGCAGCGGTCGCTCCACGCTGCCGCTGACCACCATCTTGGCTTTATTGCGAAATGCGCTCAGTTCCCCCGCCACCGGCTGCAGCCACTGCGCGACGTCGCGCCCGGCCAGCAGCGATTGCAGGTGATGCTGTTTGTCGGCCAGTTGCTGCGGATAGGGCTTTTCCAGCCACTGACAGGAACGGCAGGTGCCCGCCGTATACAAAGCGCAATGCATGAAGATTACCGTGAAGTTCAGGATGACGAATTAAAGGCGCAGAGTTTACCACTCCGCGCGCCTAAAATCTCACTTGCGCGCGGTGAAGAAGCGGCGGCTGGCGGCAGGAACGAACAGCAACGCCAGGATCACCACGTCGGGGATCTTTTGCAGGATCAGAACGTGCAAGATTTGGCCGCTGGTTTCCCCCTCCACGGTGAACACCTCTGGGAAGACGCTGCCGATGGTGGCCAACAGCAGGTAAAGCACCACGATGCACTGGCAGGCCACATAGCCCCAGCGCCCCCAATTGCGGCCGCGCATCACCGCAAAGCCGCAGCTGATTTGCAGGCACAGCAGCATCAGGCCGGCCAGAAAGATAAAGGTGGAATCCCACGCCTGCGCGCTGGTGTTGACGAACTCCTGCGCGCCGTCGACGCCCAGCTCACCCAGCAGCAGCAGCACGCTGATACACTTGATCGCCACCATGGCGGTGCCCGCCACCATCACCGGCACCGGCGCATCCGACGTCGATCCCATTCCCTGCCCGCTTTTCAGCATGTCTGACATATCCGTGTTCCGCTACGACGCGCCACCTATACAGGTGGCACATGTAAAGTCAGGTAGTTAGTTGCAATACTTATTGATTGCAAAAATAGCAGGTTTGTTACGATTCAGCTACGGGTCGCCCGCTGCAATTCACGCGATCGTTGTTTTTCCGAGCGCGCCATAAACCACCAGGCGATCAGGCCGAGGATGCCCACCACCAGCAGGATCAGGCTGGCCAACGCGTTAATTTCCGGGTTTACCCCCATGCGCACGCTGGAGAACACCAGCATCGGCAGCGTGGTGGCGCCCGGGCCGGAGACGAAGCTGGCGATCACCAGGTCATCCAGCGACAGGGTAAACGCCAGCATCCAGCCGGAGATCAGCGCCGGCGCAATCATCGGCAAGGTGATGACGAAGAACACCTTCAGCGGCGGCGCCCCCAGATCCATTGCCGCCTCTTCAATCGAGCGATCCACCTCGCGCAGACGCGAACTGATGACCACCGCCACATAAGCGGTACAGAAGGTGACATGCGCCAGCCAGATAGTGAACATGCCACGTTCCGACGGCCAGCCGAAGGCATGCCCCATCGCCACGAACAGCAGCAGCAGCGACAGGCCGGTGATCACGTCCGGCATCACCAGCGGCGCGGTCAGCATAAACGCGAAGCCGGTCGAACCGCGAAAGCGGCCGAATCGCACCATCACCACGGCGGCGATGGCCCCCAGTACCACCGCGGCGGTGGCGGAGGCGGCGGCGATGGTCAGGCTGAGCCCCACCGCGCTGATCATCGCCGAATCGTGGAACAGTTCGCTATACCAGCGCGTGGACCAGCCGGCCCACACCGTCACCAGCTTGGAGCTGTTGAAGGAATAGATCACCAGCATCAGCATCGGCGCATACAGGAAGGTAAAGCCGACAGTCAGGATGGCGATGCGCCACGGTGAACGCACTACCGGCAAGTTGTTCATTCCTGCCCCCCTATTTCCTTGTTCTGGTGTTTGTGGAACCACAAAATTGGCACGATCAGCAACAGCAGCATGATGGTGGCGACCGCCGAGGCCACCGGCCAGTCGCGGTTATTGAAGAACTCCTGCCATAGCACGCGGCCGATCATGATGCTGTCCGGCCCGCCGAGCAGTTCCGGGATCACGAACTCCCCCACTGCCGGAATGAACACCAGCATCGAACCGGCGATGATGCCGCCGCGCGTCAGCGGCACGATCACGCTGAAGAAGGTTTTCAGCGGCCGGGCGCCCAGATCCAGCGACGCCTCCACCAGCGAGTAATCCAGCCGGATCAGCGCCGTGTAAATCGGCAGCACCATAAACGGCAGATAGGAATAAACGATGCCGATATACACCGCCAGGTTGGTGTGCAGGATCACCAGAGGTTGATCGATCACCCCTAGCCACATCAGAAAGTTATTCAGCGTGCCGTTGTTTTTCAGGATCCCCATCCAGGCGTAGACGCGGATCAGGAACGAAGTCCAGGAAGGCAGGATCACCAGCAACAGCAGAATGTTGCGGGTCGACGCCTTGCTGTGCGCCACCGCCCAGGCCAACGGATAGCCGATGATCAGGCAACACAGCGTCGAGACCGCCGCCACGCGCAGCGACTGCAGGTAGGCATCGATATACAACGGATCGTCGGTCAGCTGCAGATAGTTGGCGAAGTTGAGCGCAATGTTCAGCTTGCCGTCCACCCAGCTCATCAGCTCGGTGTAGGGCGGCACCGCCAACGCCAGCTCCGCCAGGCTGATCTTGAACACGATCAGGAACGGCAGCATAAACAGCAGCGTCAGCCATAAATACGGCAATGCGATCACCAGCTTGCGGCCGTGAGCCATCAGCAGGCGATGGAACAGGACCTTGAGGGTGGAGGGCGTTTTGGCCGGCGGTTCCGGCGTACGTTCAGAAAGCAGGGTCATACGGGTTACTCCTCACCGGCTCCACTACACTGTCAACACGACGCAGCTGTCGGTTTCCCAGCACAGACGCACTTCATCGCCCCAGGTGGGCATCCCCTTGCGGAAACGATGGCCGTTTTGCAGCTGGGCGCTGATGATCTGCCCGCTGTGCAGCTTCACGTGGTAGATGGACAGATCGCCCAGGTAGGAAATGTGCGCCACTTCCCCCACCGCGAAGTTGCAGCCGTCTTCCGGCACTTGTTCGCACAGCAGGATCTTTTCCGGCCGCAGCGCCACCTGGATCGGCACGCCATCCACCACCGAGGCATCCGGATCCACCTTGATCGCATGGCGCAACCCGGGGCTTTGCAGGATCAGCGCATCGTCGTGGCGCTCTTGCAGCACGCAGTCGAAGACGTTGACCGAACCGATAAACTCTGCGCTGAAGCGGCTGTTCGGATGCTCGTAGATCTCTTCCGGCTCGCCGATCTGCACGAACTTGCCGCGGTTCATGATGGCGATACGCCCCGCCATGGTCATCGCCTCCTCCTGATCGTGCGTCACCATCACGCAGGTCACGCCGACGCGCTCGAGAATGTCGGTCACTTCCAGCTGCATGCGATCGCGCAGCTTCTTGTCCAGCGCGCCCATCGGTTCATCCAGCAGCAGCAACTTCGGCCGCTTGGCCAAGCTGCGTGCCAATGCCACCCGCTGCCGCTGGCCGCCGGAAAGCTGGTGCGGTTTGCGTTTGGCGTACTCCTGCATGTGCACCAGCGCCAGCATTTCCGCCACCCGTTCGGCGATCTCCGCCCGCGGCATTTTGTCCTGCTTCAGGCCGAACGCGATGTTTTGCTCCACGGTCATGTGCGGGAACAGCGCGTACGACTGAAACATCATGTTGATCGGCCGCTGGTACGGCGGCACATGCGACATATCCTGCCCGTCGAGCACGATCTGCCCTTCCGTCGGCTGTTCAAAGCCGGCCAGCATGCGCAGCAAGGTGGACTTGCCGCAGCCGGACGGGCCAAGCAGCGCAAAGATCTCGCCCTTGTAGATGGTGAGGCTGACGTCTTCGACCGCATTCTGCCCGTCGAAGGTTTTGGTGAGGTTACGGATTTCCAGCAGAGGGGTGAAGACCTTCTGCGACTTGGCTTGAGGACGAGGGATGGCGTCGTTCAATCGGGGTGCTCTCCGGCGTAAAGCGGCACAAAACCACGGCGAGCGCCGTGGCCCAAAACGGCAATGCAGGCGGGGAGCGCCCGCCTGCCGGTTTACCGACGATGGGGGGATCCCCCCCATCATCACTTCCCGCTTTTAACTTTAGTCCATGCGCGGGTAATGACACGGTCCAGCTTCGGCGACTGCACGTTGAGCGTGAACAGCTTGGCGCGCAGATCGGCCGGCGGATAGACGTTCGGGTTCTCGCGCACTTCGGCGTTCACCAGCGGCGTGGAGTCTTTCACCGCATTGGCGTAATAGACATAGTTGCTGATGCCCGCCATCACGTCAGGTTTCATCAGGAAGTTCAGGAACTGGTACGCGGCGTCTTTGTTCTTGGCGTCCGCCGGCATGGCGAACATGTCAAAGTAGGTCAGCGCTCCCTCTTTCGGGATCGCGTAGGCTACGTTCACGCCGTTCTTCGCCTCTTTGGCGCGGTTGGCCGCCTGCATCACGTCGCCGGACCAGCCGATCGCCACGCAGATATCACCGTTAGCCAGGTCGTTGATGTACTGAGAAGAGTGGAAGTAACGAATGTTCGGCCGCAGTTTCAGCAGCAGATCGTTGGCCGCGCCGGTGTAGTCCGCCGCATTGGTGCTGTTGGGATCCTTGCCCAGGTAGTGCAGCACGGTGGCGTAAACCTCGCTCGGCGCATCGAGGAAGGAGACGCCGCAGCTTTTCAGCTTCTCGAGGTTTTCCGGCTTGAGGATCAGATCCCAACTGTCGACAGGCGCGTCTTTGCCCAATGCCGCCTTCACCTTGTCGACGTTATAGCCGATGCCGGTGGTCACCATCAGGTATGGGATGCCGTATTTGTTGTCTTTATCGTTGTGTGCAACCAGCTTCAGCATCTCGGGATCGAGATTCTTGTAGTTGGGCATTTTGCTCTTGTCGAGCGGTTCGAAGATGCCGGCCTGCGACTGGCGTTCGAGGAAGTTGGATGAAGGAACCACCAGATCATAACCGGTGCTGCCCGCCATCAGTTTGCCTTCCAACACTTCGTTGGAGTCAAAGACGTCGTACACCACTTTGATACCGGTTTCTTTCTGGAATTTGGCCAGGGTATCCGGCGCGATATAGTCGGACCAGTTATACACGTGCAGCGTTTTCTCTTCGGCTGACGCCGTGACGGACGCGGCCATCAACAGACCGGCAACCACACCCGATAACCACTTTTTACGTTGGGTGACCATCCGTAACTTCCTCCAAAACAGGGTAAATCATAGAATTGAACTTGTATCTGCAGCGATACAAAACCTTTCCTGATTGAGCGCAATCGTTGCAACCGCGAACTGAATGGCTATGCATATGATTGCATGCGCCTTTTTGCACTGCCCTGCTCGCGTGGTTACAAGGGAAATCGCAAGCCCTTTGCAGAATCAGCAGCATAGCCGCTGCCATCGCAACCCGCCAGCCCCCAGGGTAAAAAACGCCATTTATCGATTTTTTATGCAATTTTTCTCTATGTGATACGGCATTAATGGCGTAAAAGCCGAGAAAGATCGGGCGGCAGAGGCCTAAGTGCAGAATATTTAATTGCGGAGGGGAGTCACGGCAGCATGCCGCCGGAGCGACGGCATGCTTAAGGTACAGCGAGGATCAGTGCAGCATCGGCTGACGCACGGCGCCAGCGGGGATCTCTTCTTCGTCACCCATAAACAGCAGATCGTTCGCCCGCGCCTCGAGGATCACCATCGAGACCTGCTCTTCGCCCTGCTGCATGAAGTGGGTGAACTGCTCGTAGGTGATGCCGACCGCCACGCTCAGCGACTGGCAGACGATCAGCTTCGGCAGGTTGTCGTCCTGAATGTCGACAAACGCCTTGATGGTCAGCGAGCTGGCGTTGATCTGGCTCAGGTCCGCCACCAGCGGGATCAGCGCGGTCGGCTTCACCTCGGCCAGCGCGGAGAACAGGATGACGTTATCCACCAGATCTATCTTGGCGTCGAACACGCCGTCGAAGTTCTGCATGTGCGGCAGGTGCAGCGCCTGGCAGGAATCGCACTCAAAGAAAGAAATGCCCGACTGATCCAGCCAGCGCCGCAACAGCGCCAAATCGGGGACAATGAGTGAATCCATAATAACCAGCCTCACAATATTCAAAACGCGAAAAGGCGCATAGCTTACGGAATATTCACCCGATACGCCACGATCAATGCGGCTTAATTCACTAATTAAGATATTGCTCGGCGGGAAAAGCGCAACGCGCGTACCGTCAGCCGCCCGATTTCAGGCGGAACCCCGGCCGGCCGCGCTGCTCGATGTATTCGATCATCATGCCGGCAATGTCCAGCCCGGTAGTGGTTTCCACCCCTTCCAGCCCCGGTGAGGCGTTGACCTCCATCACCAGCGGGCCGCGCTCGGCGCGCAGGATATCCACCCCGGCCACGTCCAGCCCCAGCGTGTTCGCCGCTTTGACCGCAATCGCCCGCTCCCTGGCGGTGATGGTCACTTTGCGGGCGGTGCCGCCACGGTGCAGGTTGGAACGAAACTCGCCGGGCCTGGCCTGCCGCTCGATGGCGGCCACCACTCGGCCCCCCACCACCAGACAGCGCACATCGCACCCCTGCGCCTCGCGCACGTACTCCTGCACCAGGATGTGGGCGTTCAGGCCGCGAAAGGCGTCGATCACGCTTTCCGCCGCCTGACGGGTTTCCGCCAGCACCACGCCGATGCCCTGCGTGCCTTCCACCAGTTTGACCACCAGCGGCGCGCCGCCGACCAGCTCGATCAGATCGCCGGTGTCGTCCGGCGAATGGGCAAAACCGGTGATCGGCAGATCGATGCCCTGCCGCGCCAGCAGCTGCAGCGAACGCAGCTTGTCGCGGGCGCGGGTAATGGCCACGGATTCGTTGAGGGGGTAGCTGCCGAGCAGCTCGAACTGGCGCAGCACCGCCGTGCCGTAAAAGGTAATGGCAGAGCCGATGCGCGGGATCACCGCATCGTAACGTTCCAGCTGACGGCCGCGATAATGAATGGTCGGCGCCGCCGGATTGATGTTCATATAGCAGGAGAGCGGATCGATGATATCGATACTGTGCCCGCGATCTTCCGCCGCTTCACGCAGCCGCTTACATGAATAGAGCGATCCGTCGCGAGAAAGAATGGCAATTTTCACTCGTCACCCCAAAAGCCAACGCCTGCCCGGCAGGCGAGTTAGCGGCCGCGGCACTCAGGCGCGCGGATCGCGATCCTGATTATCTTTCGATGCGTCTGCATCTTGCGGTTTGCGGCGATCGTTTTCTGGCGGCAAGCCGCCGCGCATCAGTGGCCCGAAGCCCTGCACCACGCGCCATACCAGAAACGCCGCCGCCGGCACCATCAGCGCCACGCCGAGGAAAATCATGCCGACCGCCGCCTGCTGCGACGCCAGCCAACCCGGCAGTTGCAGGTGGCCGTGAATGCTGAGGTAGGCCAGCACCAGCATCACGATGCCCAGCCCTTCCAACACCAGCACCGGGCGCGGTAAGTCACCGAATGAACGCATATTTTTCCTCTCCAGAAGGTCTGCCCCCAGTGTAGTGAATTCCCGCCGACGGCGACAGCCCCGGCAGACTAATTGGTTACATGAATCAGATTAACAGGTAATTCCTGCTTTTTTTTCACCGCCTCAACGGGCATAGTAGGCGCCATCTGACGCAGGTAATGACTTTTTCGGTGACGGGATGTCGTTGCAATCGCGAATAATTTATCGAAAATCCAATTAAGGAGCGTTGCATGTTTGCAGTAATCTTCGGGCGTCCTGGCTGTCCTTATTGTGTCCGCGCTAAAGAACTGGCGGAAAAACTGACTGAAGAACGCGACGATTTCAACTTCCGTTACGTTGACATCCACGCGGAAGGCATCACCAAGGCCGATCTGGAAAAAACCGTCGGCAAACCGGTTGAAACCGTGCCGCAGATCTTCCTGGATGAGAAGCACATCGGTGGCTGCACCGATTTCGAAGCTTACGCTAAAGAACACCTGAACCTGTTCCAGTAAGTTTTTGAACGGCAAAAAGGCGCTTAATGCGCCTTTTTTTATTGCCGCTGCCGCCGGTGCAACTGCTGGAGCGTGTGCAACAAACCGAGGGCGAACAGCATCAGCATCGCGCCGAACACGCACCAGAACACCGCGCTGGTGGCGTAAGCCAGTTCCTGCCAAAACGACGAGGACGGCGTCAGCCAGAAGTGGCGGATCAGCAGGCACAGCGGCAATGCATACAGCGCGCCAAGCAACGGGCAAAGCAGCCGCTTGCGGCTCGACAGATAGCTGGCGATCGCGCCGGGGATCACAAACAGCAGCAGACCGGTTTCACCGTGGTGCTCATGATCCGTGCTGCCGAACAGGCCGGTTTGCTGGCCGAGAAACACCAGGCTGAACAACAGAAAACAGCTGAGAATGCCCAGCCAATATCTATAACTCGTCATGCGAATTCTCCCCCGCCCAATTACCGCATCAATAGAAATCGGCCTGGTCACCCGTGCGGTGACGCTGAACCGAATTTTTTCCTTGGTCAAAAGAGAGTTAAATGCGCACGGCGGCGCAGGAAATCAGCTTTCTGTGCTGGCTGTCATCGGTCATAGCGTCTAGAATGAACGCCGCCGAACGATGGTTCGCTTCGCCTTACGCTGGTGGTGATTTATGATGTCGTTTTAAGGCTGAATTTATCTCTTATAGTTATCTATATCAAGCACTTACTGGTAAACAATAAGTTATCCTCCGTGAACATAAACGTCGCTAGTTTGTTAAACGGTAACTACATTCTGTTACTGTTCGTGGTACTCGCACTGGGGCTGTGCCTCGGTAAACTCCGTCTGGGCTCCGTCCAACTCGGTAATTCCATTGGCGTTTTAGTGGTTTCTCTGCTGCTCGGCCAGCAACACTTCGCCATTAACACCGAGGCGCTGAATCTCGGCTTCATGCTGTTTATTTTCTGCGTCGGGGTGGAAGCCGGGCCTAACTTTTTCTCGATTTTCTTCCGCGACGGCAAGAATTACCTGATGCTGGCGCTGGTGATGGTCGGTTCGGCCATGGTGATCGCCATCGGCCTCGGCAAGCTGTTCCACTGGGACATCGGCCTGACCGCCGGCATGCTGGCCGGCTCGATGACCTCGACGCCGGTGCTGGTGGGCGCCGGCGATACGCTGCGCAACACCATCGTCAACGGCCCGGCGCTGCTGGCGGCGCAGGATCATCTGAGCCTTGGCTATGCCCTTACCTACCTGATCGGTCTGGTCAGCCTGATTTTCGGCGCGCGCTACCTGCCAAAACTGCAGCACCAGGATCTGTCCACCTCCGCCCAGCAAATCGCTCGCGAACGCGGCCTGGACACCGACAGCCAGCGCAAGGTCTACCTGCCGGTGATCCGCGCCTACCGCGTCGGCCCCGAGCTGGTGGCCTGGGCCGACGGCAAGAACCTGCGCGAGCTGGGCATCTACCGCCAGACCGGCTGCTACATCGAACGCATCCGCCGCAACGGCATTCTGGCCAACCCGGACGGTGACGCGGTGCTGCAGGTGGGCGACGAGATCTCGCTGGTCGGTTATCCGGACGCCCACGCGCGGCTGGATCCGAGCTTCCGCAACGGTAAGGAAGTGTTCGACCGCGATCTGCTCGACATGCGCATCGTGACCGAAGAGATCGTAGTGAAGAACAGCAACGCGGTGAACAAACGCCTGAGCCAGCTGAAGCTGACCGACCACGGCTGCTTCCTCAACCGCGTGATCCGCAGCCAGATCGAAATGCCGATCGACGACAGCATCGTGCTCAACAAAGGCGACGTGCTGCAGGTGAGCGGCGACGCGCGCCGGGTGAAGAGCGTGGCGGAGAAGATTGGCTTTATCTCGATTCACAGCCAGGTGACCGATCTGCTGGCGTTCTGCGCCTTCTTCATCATCGGCCTGCTGATCGGCCAGATCACCATTCAGTTCAGCAACTTCTCGTTCGGCATCGGCAACGCCGCCGGCCTGCTGATGTCCGGCATCATGCTCGGCTTCCTGCGCGCCAACCACCCGACCTTCGGCTACATTCCGCAGGGCGCGCTGAACATGGTGAAAGAGTTCGGTCTGATGGTGTTTATGGCGGGCGTGGGCCTGAGCGCCGGCGCGGGCATCGGCCACAGCCTGGGCGCGGTCGGCGGCCAGATGCTGATCGCCGGGCTGATCGTCAGCCTGGTGCCGGTGATTATCTGCTTCCTGTTCGGCGCCTACGTGCTGCGCATGAACCGCGCCCTGCTGTTCGGCGCCATCATGGGCGCCCGCACCTGCGCGCCGGCGATGGAGATCATCAGCGATACCGCGCGCAGCAACATCCCGGCGTTGGGCTACGCCGGTACCTACGCCATCGCTAACGTGCTGTTAACGCTGGCGGGTTCGCTCATCGTAGTGCTATGGCCGGGCATACTCGGCTGATCGATTAGCGGGAGAGATGGATCGGCGATAAAAATATTTTGATTTTTTTGTCGCCGGCCAGAACTTTCGTTGGGGGCCGCAGTCTGAATTAGTGCCACTGCTTTTCTTTGATGTCCCCATTTTGTGGAGCCCGATAATCCCGCCTTTTAGGTTCAAGATTATCGGGTTTTTTGTTGCCTGCACTCCACCGCCCGCGGGACCACCATCAGATGGCAGCAACACCTCAACTGACGGCGTACAGCGCCGCGTCCGCTCCTTCCTGAAACATCGTTTCTCTTAACGTTTAGTGTCGGGCGGTCGGCTATCAGACAATGATTTCCCAAGGTTTGATTTCAGAAGGAATGAGAGCGGAGTAACTGTATTAATTGGCAAGTGGGGCTGAACTCAACAACGGCCTTATCAATATCTTAATATCAAAAAAAGCAAGACACCTACGGTGCCTTGCTTTTCTTTTTACATTAGCAAGCGCCAAAAAGAACGACAGAGAACAGAACGGAACCGTTCAGATAAATAGTGGCCTTCAATCCCGTAGGAATAAAGGAACCACAGGTCTCTGCGCACACTTTAAGCTGCCCACCAATGGGAATTGGAATCGGCGAAGAAACGCAAAAGTCACCGTAGATAGGAATGGTAAAACAAATTTGGTTGTTTGCAGGGTTATAACTGGCCCCAACGCAAACCGAAAGTTTAAGCGCCAACACGCCCTGCTGCTTAAGGTCTACAGGTACCGGCGCCGGTGTTTTTTGCGAAAATCCAACCGCAGTAAAATCAGCAACATGTTCATTTTGACCGTGCGGATCTTGTTCATTGCATTTACAATCAGCCATTGGAATATCCTCGTAAGTTTTTTTAGATATTAATTAGCGAACAATGTAATTGCCGTGGAGCTAATTACATTGATGAATCTAGCAGCACAGTAATTAATTTCCATTCCTTCGCCATTAAATAAAATCAATAAAACAACAATAAAATGATTAATAAGAATATTTTTATTTATGTAACCAACACGGTTTGTTATTGCCGAAATAATTGCAATTCACAATAATATAATCAGGGATGAAGGGAGATAAAAAATGAGGATATTGCGAGTGAGAATTAAAAAAATGCCCTTAAACCAAGGATGTTAACCTTGTTAGCTTGAGTCAATTTCCATTTTCCCTCTGTCGGTTGAAAAATTTTGGCTAAGCGCCCGGCTTTCCTACCTGAAAATAAAAAACCGCCTGAAGAGCCGCATATCATCGCAAAATGCTCTTCAAACGGTTTTGTACAAGATCATGTATTCATAGCGCTAATCGCGGATTACTTTGATTCAGCCTGGCTTACGGTGTCTTCGGCTTTCCAGATGCGGTATTTCACTTCCGCGTCTTTCGGCGCATACACCACGATCGGCAGGCGGCTGTTGTAACGCTGCATCGCGGCGTCGCCCAGGTTAGCGGCGATGAATTTCTTGGTCTTGGTGTTATCCGGGCAGGCCATCATGGTCGAGGCCGGCTCGGACAGCTTCTCCAGCACCAGGTAGTCGTACCCCCAGCCGGACAGGGTTTTAGTCTCCAGGGTGCCGCCAATCATATGGCGGTTGCAGTCCACTTCCAGCGTCTTGCCGATCAGCAGCTCTACCTTATAGTTCTCTTCGTGCTCTTGCTTCGGCAGGTAGATCACCTGGCGGTTCATGCCCTTCTCGGCTTTCGGGTAAGGCGCGACCTTTTCCAGCGGCTGTTTGCTGATATCCGCGTCATCGCCAGAGGTGGCCGCCATGGCGCTGGCGGAAACGGCCATCAGCAGGCCGGAAAATACAACGGATGCCTTGTTCATGTTTTATCCCTACACTTTTTGTCAAATAATCCGCCTATAAACTAATACACTACCGCCAAGCTCGCCACAGGTTTAATCTTCTTTACAATAGGCTATAAATAGTGACAATCGCTTGGCATTTCCCGTTAACCGGAGCAATACCCCAGAAAAAAACCGCCGATTAAGACGAGAAAAAAAAGTGATGACCTGCGCACAACCGGGTGTATCAGATAGGGTTTTCTTACCGCCGGACTAAGGTTTTCTTAAGACAGAATTACTACAGTGGCGCTATTCAATACTGTCACCGAGCCTGCGCGTGAATCCACAATCGTCATTAAATCAATCCTCAACGGCACAGCAAATTAAGACAACCGCCCTTTACTCCCTGCCGACATCCTTTTACCGTTGGCAAGTTTTTGGCCTGCTGATCAGCGGTTTGGTGTTCCTGTGGCTCTCCCGCAACGAACAGCTGGACTGGGCGATCAGCAACTATTGGTACGATGCCGCCAGCGGGCATTTCCCGTGGCAAAACAATTACTGGCTGGATCTGATCAATCACCGTCTGTTGAAGCAGATAGTGATCGTGGGAGCGGTGCTTACGCTGTTTTGGGGCATCTATCGCCGCAGCGCGCGCCTGATTGTCAGCATGCTGCTTCTCGGCATCGGCCCGCTGGTGGTGGGCATTCTCAAGGCCACCAGCGCGCACTCCTGTCCGTGGGATCTGATCGAGTACGGCGGCAAGGCGATGTCCTTCCCGTTGTTCGGCGCGGTACCGGCGCTGCCGGGCCCCGGTCGCTGTTTCCCCGGCGGGCACGCCTCGAGCGGTTTCGCGGTCATGGCGTTGTTTTTCCTGTTTTATCCGCAGCGCCCGCGCCTGGCCTGGTGCTGCTGGTGCGGCGGTATTGCGCTCGGCATGTTGATGGGCTTTGGTCAGATCATGCGCGGCGCACATTTTCTTACCCATAACCTGTGGGCAGGTTGGTGGGTTTGGTTAAGCCAGTTGGCAATTTATTGGATAGTTAGCGGCTATTGGCGCCGCAAGACGAGGTAACGGTTATGGAGCAGTTAAACCATGTTCTTTTCGCCTGGATCAATGCGACCCCGGCATCTCCCGAATGGATGATCGATTTCGCCACCTTTCTGGCGCGCGATCTTATCATTATCGTGCCGCTGCTGATCGTCGGCCTGTGGCTGTGGGGGCCGCGCAGCCAACTGGTTTCGCAGCGCGAAGTGGTGGCGAAAACCACGATCGCGCTGCTGTTCGCCATGCTTGCCGCCTCCGCTATCGGCGCGCTGCTGCCGCATGAGCGCCCGTTCGTCGCCGGCGTGGGTTATACCTTCCTGGCGCACGTGCCGGACAGTTCGTTCCCCAGCGATCACGGCACCGCCATCTTTACCTTTGCGCTGGCGTTCCTGTTCTGGCACCGGGTCTGGTCCGGCGCGCTGCTGATGATTGTCGCCGTCGGCATCGCCTGGTCACGCGTTTACCTCGGCGTGCACTGGCCGCTGGATATGGTCGGCGGTTTCCTGCTCGGCCTGGTCGGCTGTCTGTTCGCTCAGCTGGTATGGAATCTGTTCGGCGATGTCCTCGCCGACAGGCTGTCGCGTCTGTATCGCTTTCTGTTTGCCTTCGCCATTCGCCGCGGCTGGGTGAAAGAATAACCGCATAACATGACAGGGGCGTTACCGCCCCTGCTTTCACACCACGCCGGTGGTCACGCAAAATGCCCGCGTTTTTCCCGCTCCCAGCATCACTCCCGCCTCCCCTTCCGGCGCATTAGGCCGGCAGTTTGCCGGCTGGATAAAAGCAAGCAGCCGCCTGTTGCCCTGGACAGCGATGCGCCGCAGGCCATAGTTGAATTGCCCGGTGGCAAAACGCGTCACATAGCGGCGGCCTTGCGGCGCCAGCATAAAGAACTCGGCCTGATCCACGTAGCGCGTCAGATCGTCGGAGCACAGCAGTTCCTGCCCGAGCGCCTCTCCCAACAGCGCCGGCGTCGGCAGGTTCTGGCGGAACACCGCGTCGGGAATGCAATCGTAGTTGAGGCGGCACACATAGCGCAGCGGCTGCGGCCGATCGGCCAGGTTGGTAACCTTCATCTCTATGGCGAACTGCGCGCTCTGGGCCGCCAGACGCAGCGCCGGGCCGATGCGCCAACGCCCGCCCAGCCGCTCGCCTTCACCGTGCAACGTCAGCTCATCGCCCGCCAGCTGCAGCCACACGCGTTGCATCTGGAGCGGCGCGCCGTCGTGACTCGGCCAGGCGGGACAGAACGCGGCGTCGTCAGCGCGCTTTCTTCCGGCGCCCCGCACGCTGCGGCGGCCCGATTTCAGCGAATGACCGTCAAACTCGGCGTCCCAGATCGCGAGGCCCTGATACGGCAAAACCGTCAGCGCGCCACGGCAGTTCGCCAGCGTCAGCATCGGCCCGCGTTCTGCGCAGCGATGCGCGCTCACCGCGAAATCCGCGTTGCGGAACAGTTCCTGCCGATACGTCCCGAAAGCTTCAGGAGCCAGGTCGATGTTGATCTTCATCTTTTTTCCCTCGACGTTTCGCCCGCGCAGGCCGCGAGCGGCCGCTGAAAATGTTATTTAAATAACAAACAACCCTCCTCTAAGTTATACATATAACAGTGAAGTAACTATGATCTCGTCGACATTTTTCAAATCCCGCTAGGTTTACCGACATTGAAATGTTATTATTTTCACATCACCTATCCATGCTCTTTTCTCAACTTCACTAAGGAACCGCGATGACCACCGAAAACATCGATTACGCCAGCTATGTTGACCACACCCTGCTGGCCATGGACGCCACCGAAATGCAGATCGCCAAACTGTGCGAAGAAGCGCAGCAGCACAACTTCTATGCGGTATGCGTCAACTCCGGCTACGTGCCGCTGGCGGCCCAGCTGCTGCAGGAAAGCACGGTGAAAGTCTGCTCGGTGATCGGTTTCCCGCTGGGCGCCGGCCTGACCGTCGCCAAAGCCTTTGAAGCCAAAGCGGCGATCGCCGCCGGCGCGCAAGAGATCGACATGGTGATCAACGTCGGCTGGCTGAAGAGCGGCCTGCTGGACGAAGTGAAAGCCGACATCGCCGCCGTGCGCGAGGTTTGCGCGGCGATCCCGTTGAAGGTAATATTGGAAACCTGCCTGCTCAGCGATGCGCAGATCGTCCAGGTTTGTGAAATGTGTCGCGAACTCGATGTCGCCTTCGTGAAAACCTCCACCGGCTTCAGCACCGGCGGCGCTCGGGAAGAGCACGTCAAACTGATGCGCGAGACCGTGGGCAGCGAAATGGGCGTGAAAGCTTCCGGCGCCGTGCGCGATCGCGCCACCGCCGAGAAGATGATCAACGCCGGCGCCACGCGTATCGGCACCAGCTCCGGCGTCGCCATCGTCTCCGGCGCTCAGGCGGCAGCGGGCAGCTACTGATCGTCGGCATGCCCTGAGGGGCATAGCCAATACACTCCGATGCGGGACAATACGGGCGGTTGATGCGGCCCGATATTGCCCCGCATCGTTCTGTTTAGCGCCGGAAATGCCGGCTCGCCTTTTATCTCTACTACCTGTGGGAAGACGGATCTATGGAAACGCGGCGCGAAGAACGTATCAACCGGCTAGTTCAGGCGTTAAAACGCGCTGACAAGATCCACCTGAAAGAAGCCGCCGTGCTGCTGGGGGTCTCGGAGATGACCATTCGCCGCGATCTGAGCGCCGAACCGGCGGCCGTGGTGTTGCTCGGCGGCTACGTGGTGACCGATCCGCGCAGCAACGGCGTGACCAACTACTTCGTTTCCGATCAAAAAGCCAAACAGGTAACGGAGAAACGGCGCATCGGCCTGCTGGCGGCGCCGCTGATCAATGAAAACGACACGGTGTTTTTCGACTGCGGCACCACCACGCCGGCGATCATCGACGCCATCGCCGACGAGTTGGCTTTCACCGCCGTGTGTCATTCGCTGAACACCTTCCTGGCGCTGCAGGACAAACCGAACTGCAAGGTGGTGCTGTGCGGCGGCGAGTTCAAGCCGAACAACTACATCTTTTCCAGCGTCGGCGGCCGCAACGAGCTCGATCACATCTGCCCGAACATCGCCTTTATCTCCGCCGCCGGCCTCAGCCTGCAGCACGGCGCCACCTGCTTCAACTTCGACGAGCTGGAGATGAAGCATCGCGCCATGGCGATGGCGCAGCAAAAGATCCTGGTGGCAGATCACAGCAAGTTCGGCAAAACCAAGCCGGCCTGCATCGGCCCGCTGACGCAGTTCGATCGGGTGATCACCGATCGCCAGCCGGACGCCGACTTCATGGCGTTCTTCAACGATAACGCCATCGCTACCCGCTATTAATCCGCCTTCAGCGCCGTCGAAACCGGCGGCGCGCCGCTTCGATATCCCTCTTTCCCCGCCGAAAAATGAACAAATAATGCGCAATCAATTCGCGTTTTTCGCTTATCCGCACGCAACATCAGGTTAATAAAATGCAACAGCTCACCCGCGTGATTATTTTTTCGCAGGCTAACCACGCGGTCGGTTGGGTGAATTAACGGCTATTTATGGCTTTTATATGATAAATCGAGCCAAAGGCCAGGAAGTTTAAATAAACGGCGGTTTACGCGATTGCAGCAAATCTCGCCAATACCTGTTAGGTATCTGTTATTTATATGATGAATGGTTACGCATTTTTATCCGCTAACCACGTAAGTAATTTCCCTTCGTTACTAGCGGTGCTTTTCAAGAAAAACAAAATAAAAACAAAAAGATAAACGTTATTTACCTTAAAAACATAATGTGATCTACATCACTAAAACTGCTTAATCCGGGTTTTTCGCTAGATCCAAAACCACGCATAAAATATATTGCTCGGCTTGCTGCTGAGCACAGCGCTTTATCCGGCTAATTATTGTACAAGCCGCATAATCGCAGAAACTTTCATGAGAGCGTTCTCAGCACAAAATCTTACACAAATGTGCAACAAATGCGCGAAAAATCGATAAAAAAGCTGATAACTGCACATATTGCGCATTTGAGAGCAGGATCACGGTTGTTTCTACTGTAAATCGTTATCTTGCCGCCAACAAAAATCGACAGGCAAAGACCTGTCGGCAGCGGTAACGACTTTTATCGCCCGCGACGGTGAAAAGTCTTTAGTGAATTACCCGGCGCTGTGCCTTGGTAATGAACGCAATAAACAACCAGGGGGACGCCAAAACATCCCCGCAAGCAACACCTGATTCTTACCGCAAGCGTTGCCTGAATAGGACGTTTGACGGTTTAACCTTAAGTTTTGCCTTTTAATTTTAAATTCGTGTTCACTTCGGAGATATTTATGGACACTACACAGACCGGCACAATTGCCTCTGCGGCTTCGGGCTCCAGCAGTACCTGGCGTAAAACGGATACCATGTGGATGTTGGGCCTGTACGGCACCGCCATCGGCGCAGGCGTCCTGTTCTTGCCCATCAACGCCGGCATCGGCGGTTTGATTCCTTTGATCATCATGGCCATCATCGCTTTCCCGATGACCTTCTTTGCCCACCGCGGCCTGTGCCGTTTCGTTCTGTCCGGCAAAAATCCCGGTGAAGACATCACCGCCGTGGTAGAAGAGCACTTCGGCATCACCGCCGGTAAGCTGATTACCCTGCTGTACTTCTTCGCCATCTACCCGATTCTGTTGGTTTACAGCGTGGCGATCACCAACACCGTCGACAGCTTCATCACCCACCAGTTGGGCATGACGTCGCCGCCGCGCGCCATCCTGTCGCTGATCCTGATCGTCGGCCTGATGACCATCGTGCGCTTCGGTGAGCAGGCCATCGTGAAAACCATGAGCATCCTGGTGTTCCCGTTTGTGGCGGTGCTGATGCTGCTGGCGGTGTATCTGATCCCTAACTGGACCGGCGCCATCTTCGAAAACGTGTCGCTGTCCGGCAGCGGTACCGGCATGGGTCACGGCCTGATCATGACCCTGTGGCTGGCGATCCCGGTGATGGTGTTCTCCTTCAACCACTCGCCGATCATCTCCGCCTTCGCCGTCGCCAAACGCGAAGAGTACGGCGCAGACGCCGAGAAGAAATGCTCCCGCATTCTGGCTTACGCACACATCATGATGGTGCTGACCGTGATGTTCTTCGTGTTCAGCTGCGTGCTGAGCCTGACGCCGGAAAACCTGGCGGAAGCCAAGGCGCAGAATATCTCGATTCTGTCTTACCTGGCTAACCACTTTAACAACCCGATGATCGAGTACATCGCGCCGGTTATCGCCTTCGTCGCCATCACCAAATCGTTCCTGGGCCACTACCTGGGCGCCCGTGAAGGCTTCAACGGCCTGGTCGCCAAGTCGATGAAGAGCCGCGGCAAAACCGTCAGCACCGCCAAGCTGAACCGCATGACCGCTATCTTCATGCTGGTGACCACCTGGATCGTCGCCACCCTGAACCCGAGCATCCTGGGCATGATCGAAACCCTGGGTGGCCCAATCATCGCCATGCTGCTGTTCCTGATGCCGATGTACGCCATCCGTAAAGTGCCTGCCATGCGCAAGTACAGCGGCCACATCAGCAACGTGTTTGTGGTTGTGATGGGTCTGATCGCCATCTCTGCTATCGTGTTCAGCCTGCTCGGCTAATCACGTCCGGCCGGCGCCGCTGCGCGCCGGCCCTCCCGCACTCCCCCATTTCCCGTATTCACCGCCTGAAACCTGAAGAAGGAGGCGAGACCATGGTCAGCGTTTTCGATATTTTCAAAATTGGCATCGGCCCATCCAGCTCCCACACCGTTGGCCCGATGAAAGCCGGCAAACAGTTCGTCGACGATCTGATCGCCCACCAGCAGCTGCAGGACACCACCCGCGTGGTGGTCGACGTGTACGGTTCGCTGTCGTTGACCGGTAAAGGCCACCACACCGATATCGCCATTATCATGGGCCTGGCCGGCAACCTGCCGCACGACGTGGACATCGACAGCATTCCGGGCTTTATCCGCGACGTCGAACAACGCGGCCGCCTGCCGCTGGCCAACGGCCACCACGAGGTGGATTTCCCGCTGCACGGCGGCATGAATTTCCACAGCGATAACCTGCCGCTGCACGAAAACGGCATGCGCATCCGCGCCTTCGCCGATGAACGCTTGCTGCACAGCAAAACCTATTACTCGATCGGCGGCGGTTTCATCGTCGACGAAGAGCACTTCGGCCAGTCCGCCGAGGGCGCAACGCCGGTGCCTTACCCATTCAAATCGGCGCACGATCTGCAGCAGCATTGCAAAGAGACCGGGCTGTCGTTGTCCGGCCTGGTGATGCAGAACGAACTGGCGCTGCGCAGCAAAGCGGATATCGACGCGCACTTCGCCGACGTCTGGCAGGTGATGAGCGCCGGTATCGAACGCGGCATCAACACCGAAGGCTTGCTGCCCGGCCCGATGAAAGTGCCGCGCCGCGCCGCCGCGCTGCGCCGCATTCTGGTGACCGGAGACAAGAACAATATCGACCCGATGAACGTGGTCGATTGGATCAACATGTTCGCGCTGGCGGTCAACGAAGAAAACGCCGCCGGTGGCCGCGTGGTTACCGCCCCGACCAACGGCGCCTGCGGCATCATCCCTGCGGTGCTGGCCTACTACGACAAGTTCATCCGCCCGGTGAACGCCAACTCCTACACCCGCTACTTCCTGGCGTCCGGCGTGATTGGTGCGCTGTACAAGATGAATGCCTCGATCTCCGGCGCCGAAGTGGGCTGTCAGGGGGAAGTGGGCGTCGCCTGTTCGATGGCGGCGGCCGGGTTGACCGAGCTGCTGGGCGGCAGCCCGGCGCAGGTGTGCATCGCGGCGGAGATCGCCATGGAGCACCATTTGGGGCTGACCTGCGATCCGCTCGCCGGCCAGGTACAGGTGCCCTGCATCGAACGCAACGCCATTTCCGCCGTCAAGGCAGTCAATGCCGCGCGCATGGCGATGCGCCGCACCAGCGAACCGCGGGTTTGTCTGGATAAGGTGATCGAAACCATGTACGAAACCGGCAAAGACATGAACGCCAAATACCGCGAAACCTCACAGGGCGGGCTGGCGATCAAGGTCGTGGCCTGTAACTGATCGCCACGGCGAGGCACTAAAGGCGCCGGCCGGTCTGACTTGGCCGGCGCCGTTTCAATAGCGATCCTTTCCTGCCGCAACGCCCACCTGAATGCCCGCGCGAGGCCCCACTGCCCCGGGACGAGCGCTGTGCCGCAGCCAACCGTAAAGTTCGGCATTACGCCGGAATCCCATTTTGCGCATCACGCTCATCTTGTGGTTGCTGACGGTTTTCACGCTGATGTCCAGCATCCGGGCGATTTGCGTCACCCCCATCTCGCGCGTCATACAGCGCATGATCTCCTGTTCGCGCAGCGTCAGGCCGCGGTGCTGGCATATGCAGTTCCTGCCACAACCCGGCCGGTTCGGCCATTTGCTGCGCCGCTCCAGCTCGGCGCTCACCTGATACAGCGCCGAGACCAACGGCATATCGTGGTAGATGACGCCGGCCTCCAGCGCGCAGCGGTTTCCGACGGTGCGTTTATGCCGCCCCTCCGGCATTCGCAACGAGAAATACAGCGTTTTACGCCCTGCGGTCTGCGCCTCAAAGAAGTGACAAAAACAGCTTTGCACGCCGGGGGGAAAATAGCAGAACACCAGATCGGCTTCGTGAACCTGCTGCGCATCCAGTAACAGCGTACGCTTGCCGTAAGTGCTGAAATGCAGCGCCAGGGCCTCCTGCCAACCGGCGCTGAAGTAACGGTTTTCATCAAATAGCGCGATTTTTATCATCGTGTTCATCCCTGCCTCCCCGCCGTTCCGGCTTCCCGTTTAACCGCCTGGGCACCCTTTGCCGGCGCCTGGCTGTTGTCGATGCGTAATTCATAAATCATGGTGGCGTTGGGTGGCACTTTCGGCGGATAGCCGGTTTCGCCGTAGGCCAGCGCTGGCGGCACGACCATCGTCAGCGATCCGTGGTTGTGCAGGTGGCTTATCGCCTCCCGAAACAGCGGCGGATACTCGGACAACGGTTGCGACAGCACCTTGCCGCTCAGTTCCATATCCTGGATCACCGTACCGTCGGTCAATTTCTCCTTCACGACCACATCAACCACCGTCGTTGGCGCCAGCGCGCCCTCCCCGGCGTAATCAACCCGATACCAGAAGCCCATCGCCGATTGCTTTACGTCCTTTTGTTGACTGAACTGCGTCAGGTAATCTTCATCACGCCGCCGCTGTTCGTTAACGCGTTTCTCACGCGCGGCCACGGCGGCGGCATCCGCTTGCGCCGTCAGCGCATTCAGTTCATCCGGCGGCAACCGCAAACGCCCCGAGACGCTATCGATGACGCCCGCCAACAGGCTGTCGCGATCCACCGGCACGCCCCAACTTTGACGCTCCGCCACTACCCCCTGAATGTCCCGCCCCAGCGCACTGCCCGCCGCATAGGACAGACGCTTGCGATCATCCTTCAACTGCTCCGGCGTCATCTCCCATTGCAGCCGCTTACGCAACGCCAGCAGGTCTTCGCGCGCCTGCTGAGTCGCCTTCTGCTCACCGGCCCGCTTCTGCTCGCTTTCTTCCAACGCGGCGCGCAGAGCGTTCAACGCCTCCTGGTGCTCGCGTTGGCGTTGTGCAAGCGTCTGTGCCGATGCCTGCGCGGCAGATTCCAGTTCGGTGACGCGCCGTTCGGCCTGCGCCGCCGTCGCTCTGCTTTGGGCGGTTTCCTGCGTCGCCTGACGCAGCAGCGCCTCGGCGCGCTGCGCGTCGGGCGAGCCGCGCCAAGCGGTGCCCAACCCGGCGATCCACTTTTGCAGCGTTGACGAATCGGGCAACGTCGCGACGGATGGCGTCGCTTTCTCCGCCCGCAACGCGGCGAGTTCCTGGCGCAACATCGTCAGTTCCATTCGCTGGCGCGCCAGCTGTTGGTCACGCGCCAATAATTCCTGGGTCAGCGTAAAAGCTTTGGCCGGTGAGGCTGGCTTATTGTTGTCCGACGGGCGCTTCGCGGGTTCACGCTTTTTTTGCCCCGACTCGCGTTCGACTGGCGCCGCTTTTTCGTTCGTCGGCACGATGTTTTGCCGTTGATACTGCTCGGCAAACTGCAGCAGCGCCGGCACGCCGTCGTCCGCCAGCGCGACGCCGGAGAACAGCAGAGCGACGCAGCCCAGCAGGCGCAGCCTCATTTAATCTGCTCCCCACGATCCGCCAAGCCGGTCAACACCGCCTGATTCACCCCGGCGCACAGATAGTTGACCTTGTAGCGATACAGCGCATCCACCGTCTCCTGCGTGTCGCCGTTTACCCTGGCGCGCAAGCTGGCGTACTGCGAGGCGCCGCTCATCAGGCTGTCGAAGGCCTGCTTATAGCGCTGATACTGTTTCTCGTCGATCGCGCGCAATGCGCCCAGTTGCTGCTGGCACTGCTGCAGCTGTTCGGCCTCACGCTGCTTGCGCAAAGCCTCTTCTGACGGTGGTTGCACAACCTGATTTTTAGTGTTCACGGCGGGCTTGCCCGACTTTTGGCTTTGGCAAGCGGCGGCGCTCAACGCCAACAGGCACAGCAGCCCCATGCGCAGGGCGTGATTGACGTGCTTTCTCATCATTGCGTTTCTTGTCCTTGTAGACGCTTATTCGTATTCCAACGTAAAAGTGGCCACCGCGCTGAAGGTGCCGCGACCGATGGACTTCTTCTGGATAGCCTCCGGTTCCCCTTGCACATAGGCCTGCAGCGTAAGCGTGGTGTTGCCGGCACTCAGGCGGAATTTATCGCTGGCGCGATTGAGCGGCAGCGCCTTGCCGCGGCTGTCTTCCAGCCCGATGCCGATCCCCGACGCCAGGCTGCCGGCATCCAGTGCCAACAGGCCGGGCAGTTTGGCGTTCTCGGTGCCGGTAAACGTGATAGCCACCGTATTGCCCAGGCTGAGATCGCACTCGGTCAGGTGCAACGCGAAGGTTTGACTGTGGGAACGGGTGTTCAGATACAGGTATTTGTCGACGATGGTGCCGAAATCCAGTTGGATATCCTCATCTCCCGGCTGAATGACGCACGGCTCAGCCACCAGCGTGCCGTGAAAGCGCATGTTTTCCGCTGCGGCCGCCGACTGCGCCATTATGCCGGCCGCCATGACCATGCCAGCCCCCAACAGCGCGCTCCGGCGCCGGTTCGTCTCTGTCGCGCGCATGACGCCACTCCCTTTGGTTGTGCTTGCGCCGACCGGGCGCAAGCGGCGTATTAGTCGTAGTAAAGCCGGAAATCGATCGCCGCACGGTAAGCGCCGGCGCTCAGCGTCGCCGGGGTGCGCACCGGCGTCACCGTATACGTCAGGGTGTTTTGTCCCGGCGTCAGCAATACCGGTTTGTTACGCGCGCCGAGGCGCACAGGCAGGCCGCTGGCATCCGCCAGCTGCAACCCCAACCCGGTGACGCCGGCAACCCTGACCAACCCCGGCGCGTCGTCATCCGTCGGCGCGGCAAACGCCACGGACACCGCAGGCTGGCTGCCGCTCCAGGCCAGCACCCCAGTCCAGGCGTCGCGGCTGCTCGCCGGCGCCCGCAGGCAGTCTTTCAGCGTCAGCTCGAACGCCACCGGCGTGCCGCGATCGCCCGGGCGCTGGAAGTGCGCCGTTCCCGTCTCACCCAACCACACTTCCTGACGAGCGGTGGTCATTTCCAGGCTGCAGGCGCTTTCCGTCAACGCGCCGTAGACGTGGAGCGTGCCGTTCGCCCCCTCCACGTCCCAGTTGTCCACCGCGCGGGCCGGCGGCATCAGCATCAGCATCGTGCCCGCCGTCAGCGGCACCATCAGCGCGGCCAACACCGTCAGGCCGATAGTGCGTCGCTGATGACGTTCATAGGCCTTTCCCAACAGCATGGGGATCTTTCGTTGCATGATTCGTTCACTCCGCTGTGTTCATGACTCGGTCTTCCCTGCTTGCGCGTGGCTCGTCATTTGGCGACCGGCACGACCTGGCAGGCACTGCCGGCGCAGCGGAAGTTCAACTGCGGCCGCCCGCCGTAATCGTTGATGTACGCCAGCGACGGTGCGTTGCCGAGGCTCGCGGCGGGCACGTTCAGCGGGGCGCTGGCCTTCGGCGCCACCATCAACGGTTCAAAGCCGGCCGCCCCTTTGCCGCCCTTGCCGGCGCTCGCCTCAACGATCGTCACGTAATAAGGGGTCGGGTTGTTCACCACATACTTGTCACCCTGCCGGGTCAGCGTCAGCTGCTCCTGCCACGGCGCCGCGTTCTTCTTCGGGGCGAGCGCCGCCGGGCGATAAAACATTTTGATGCGGGTCTGCAACGCTATCTGCAGCGTGTTCGGCTTATTGCTGCGCGGCGGTATTTCCCGCAGGTTGAAGTAATACAGCGTCTCCCGGTCCTGCGGCAGCTGACGCGCCGCCGGCAGCGACTGGATCTTCACCTGGCTCGGTTTGCCCGGCTCCACCCGCTGCACCGGCGGCAGCACGGTGAAGGGGCTTTGGATCTTGTTGCCGCGATCGTCTTCGATCCATCCCTGCGCCAGATACGGCAACTGTTTGTTCTGGTTACTGATGTTGAGACTGACCGTTTTCAGGTCGCCGTCGAAAATCACGCGCGTGCGATCCAGCGCGATAGCCGCCTGAGCGGGCAGGCCGACCGCGCCGAGCGTCAATGCGGCGGCGAGCGGGCCCACAAGGGAAACGGTCTTTCTGGTCATAGTCAGATTCATCATGTCTTCACGGTTCCAGTCGGCCGAAGGCGAGCAATCCCGCCCCGGCGGTTTAGCGGCGGAGCGCACTCCGCCGGGTGTAAGTCAGTTGGCGTCAGCCGCCGGCTTGTTGCCGGCAAGAGGACGACAAGGCAGCAGCAGCGTGTTCATCAGCATTTCGGCCGGCAGCGGCGCCGGCAGCTGGATTTCACACTGCGCCGCGCCGTTCCAATGCACGCGCATGCGCTCGCCGGGGTTGAGGCCGGACAGGTAAACGCTGCCGCCGTCATTGATGATGCCGGTCTCCTGTTTGCGGGCATTCAGCACCGTGGCGCCGAACGGCGGCTCGCTGCCGTCCGCCAGTTTGACGATCGCCATCGCCTTCTCGCCGGCTATCACCTCAAACTTGCGGTAGCCGATGGCGCCCTCGGTCAACGTGGCCTGCACCACGGAACGCGTCGCCTCGACGTTGTCGCTCAGGCTGTTGAGATCGATGCTGGCCTTATTGCGGTAGTAGCTGTTTACATCCGCCACCACCGCTTTGCCGTAACGGTTGGTCAGCGCCGTACTGCCGTAGCCGCGCACCGGCACGCCGGCGACACCTTCGGTATCCAGCAGCAAGCGCGTGCCGCCCGGCGTATTGACCCGGTGCAGCACCGCCCCTTCCGCCGCCATCGTCAGGCCGCCCTGCGCGCCGATGCCGACAGCGCTGTAACGGCCGGCCTGGTAGCTGGCGTTGGCGTTGATCTGCGCCATATCGCCCTGATGGCTGTAATAGCCGCTGGCCGTCGCCCCGCTGCGCGCTGCGCCGGCGCTGATCTGATAGTTGTTGTGTTCATCGACCCGGTTGTAGTAACCGACCCGATGGGCGTTCTCTTCGCGATCGAGCGTCATGTTGTAACTGAGCGTCCCGGCGCTGCCCCAGGGCAGCGACAGCGACAGGTACATCCCGTCGTCATTGCGCTCGTTGTAACGGTTGCGATAGGCCGACAGCGATACGCTGACGTTCTTGAAATCGCCGATATCGAAGTAGCGCGATACCATCAGGTTGTAACGATCGTTCGGCGCCCGATCCCAGTAGGTTTGGTGGCTGTAGTTGAGATAGGTGCTGAGCCCCAGATCGCGGAACTGTTTGTTGAAGGTGATGGTGTACATCTCCTTGCTCTTGCCGCTGCGTCCCCCTTCGTAACGCGCATCGAGGTAGTCCCCCATGCTCATGAAGTCCTCCTGGGAGAAGCGGTAGCCGGCGAAAGTGATCTGGCTGTCGTACTGGTCGAAGTTCTTCGAATAGCTCAACCGGTACGAACCACCGGTCAGAGCGCCCTCCTGCGGCAAGCGCGCACGCGACTGCGTGGCATCGAACGACAGCGCCCCCAGCGCCATCAGATCGCGCCCGATCCCCAGCGACAGCGCGTTGTAATCGCCGCCGGCGATCCCCCCGCCGTACAGCGACCAGCCGTTGCTGATGCCCCAGGAGAACTCACCGGTGCCGAACATCGGCCCGCGCAGGTGGTGCCCCCACTCCGACGGCTTGCCCGTCGCCAGCTTGTAACGCACCGTGCCCGGGCGCGTCAGGTAAGGAATGTTGGCGGTGTTCATCTTGAACGCCTGCACGCTGCCGTCCTGCTCTTCGACGCGCACGTCCAGCTCGCCGGAAACGGCGTCGTTGATGTCCTGAATGCGGAATGGCCCCGCCGCCACTTGCGTTTCATACAGCACGCGCCCTTGCTGGCTGACCACCACCTTGGCGTTGGTTTTCGCCACGCCGGTCACTTCCGGCGCATAGCCGCGCAGGTTGGGCGGCAACATGCTGTCGTCGGATCGCAGACTGACGCCGGTAAAGCGCAGGCTGTCGAAAATGTCGGAGTTCAGATAATCCTCCCCCATCGTCAGCCGCGAGCGCAGCGCCGGAATAGCCCGGTAGGCGTAATAACGGCTCCAGTCGAACTGTTTGTCGGTCGACTGAGAAGAACCGGTCTGATGGCTGAGATTAGCCTGCCAGTCGGCGCGTAGGCGCCAGGCGCCCAGATTGGCGCCGCCGGTGCCGTTGCCGCTCAGGCTGTAACTGCTGCCGCCTTTCTGATGTTTTTGTGTTTGAGCATTGACGTTATAGTCAAACAGCAGCCCGGGAATACCGTCATCCCAGCGCGAAGGCGGGTCCCAGTTTTCCGAGCTGTATTCCAGATAGGCCTGAGGAATGTTGAGGTACAGCGAGGAGCTGGCAAGATCGCCGCGGGCTTCCATCCCTGCCAGGCTGGAGGCGTCAAGGCAACGGCCGCCGTGCGTCCAGTTCAGCGTACTTAACAGTTTTTCTTTCAGCCCCAGTTGGTTGACCAACTCCGGCGAAAGACAGGCTTCGCTGCCTTTAGGATCGTTCTCGGGCGCCATAAACGTCACCGGCTGTTCCGCCAGATCGTTCTTATTGACGTGCACCACCATGGTATAAACGCCCGGCATGATGTAGCCGCTGCGCGTAAATTGGCTCAGATCGATATTTTTACGATCGTTGATGTCCAAGACGTCAGTATTGAATTGAATAACGTCGGCGGCATAAACCAACGCGATCGGATTTCCCAGAGAAAGGGCGACACAGAGCCCCAAGGCCTGAAGACGAAATAACTTCCCTGCCGGTGAAAGCATAATAAAGTCCTTTCAATAACGAATTAACCGTCAGTACGAAAAAAAATCAAAAATAATCCAGCTTAAAACGCACTGTGGAAAAATACGCTCCCACCTTCAACGGCTGGTGATTCGGCATTAACGTCATGGAATAATTCAGCACTCGGTTGCCCGGTATTATTCCTTCCATCGGCAACGGCTCCCCTGGAATAATTGGCCTGCCGCGGCTGTCTTTTATCTTCAATGCGATGCCGCGCGCATCGCCCTGTACGCCAAACAAAGCGCCTTCCGCCAAACCATCAAACGTGACCTGAAAGAATTTCCAATCAGGCTTGTTTTCCGGACGTTCCAAAATGCAATTAACCAATTCAATACTGAAAGGTTTAGTCATTCCCTGGCCGTCACGAATGATCTGTCCGATAGGAAGCGTGTCCATATCGATTGTCTGATCGCGGCTGCCGGCGGCAATGGCGCAGGCAGTGTCGATAATGGCGCCGTGCATACTGACTTTGCCCCACCCCTGTGCGGCGGAAATTGCACTGCCGGGCGCAAACGCCAACGACGCCAAAAGAACGGCACCCGCCCGATTCCTTGAAAAAAACATCGCGACATTCCTTTGACACAGAGAGTCACCAGGCATGCGGCGTGCCCCATGCCTGGTTGATTAAGCCTGCGGTCTCACTTACTGATAAGCCAGAGTGAAGTCGGCTACGGCGGTGAAATCGCCCGGAACGATGGCTGCGGAAGCGCCTTCACCCTGCAGGTAAGCGGCGAAGTTCAGGCTGTTGTTGCCAGTATTCAGCGTCTGTGCCGCAGTCGCCTGACCCAGTTTGATCGGCTGGCCGCCATAAGTGATTGCTACGCCAGCGCCGCTGGCGGTCCCCGCGATACCCAATAGATCTTTGTTGGTTGACGACGCAATGCCGCTGAAGGTGGTTTTAACGGTTTTCAGCGTCGTGGTATCACACTGCTCCAGCTTGATTTCAAACGGACGCGGGTTGGATTTGCCGCCGTTTTTCAACGCCACGTTAGAAACCTGGCCCAGATCTACGGTCTGATCGATCGACTCGGGTGCAATAGAGCATGGCGCATCAATAATAGAACCCGTGAAGGTCACTTTACCGTGTCCCTGATCGGCTGCCTGTGCAAAAGAACTTGCGCCAAATGCAATCACTGCAGCCATCATGATTTTGTTAAGTTTCATAGAACCTATATTCCTTATAAGAAAAAATGCATATTCCAATCAAGAAAAAGAGCAACAGGAAATCTGCTCGCGCTTATATATGCGCAGCCCTGATTCTTTAGCATCTTGCTGGTTGGTTAACTGCCAAAACCAAAGAAACCGACAATAAATACGTCGATAACGGCAAGTCTGCAGCGGCCCACCCATTAATGAATTCGTCATATAAAAATAAACGAAATCACAACAAGCAGAGACCAATACTTTCTAACCCGCCCTTCTCGTCTGGCGATGAATATTCTGGCAAATGCCCACCGGCAAAAAAAGTCTTTTTTTGATCAAGACGAACATTCGCAATTTATTTCCTAATTAAAGTTAATTTAGTGTTATTTTTAGGCTCATAGATCGTAAAAAATACTTTTATAGTGCAATATCCTGTTTTTCTCTGTTTCACAATTAATCAGATCGCAAAGACGCTCTTTGTGAATATAATAAACCAAAACTTTAGGTTTCTGCGTGACACTCCCTCAGCCTGCAAACAGGTAGAAACGGAGTGGGAACCTTCTTTTTTTCAATCCTGATAAATAGATAGGATTTTTCTTGATTCGCGATTTACCTCGTTATTGGTAGGCAGTGAAACTTTGTTTTTTCTTAGGAATACAGCAATCAAAATACAGAGGAAGTGCTATGGAAGCGTTATCTCCAAAACAAAAGGAAATACGGCAATTGCAGCACGATCTGCTGCAAACATTATTCGCGCAGTCGCCCCGTCCATGTCCCGACACCGGACTGCCACCTCAGCATCTGTGGTTGTCTACCCGGCAACTGGCCAACGCCGTCAACGTCGGCGTTTACCGCGCCCGGCTACTGCTGTTGGAACTCGTCGCCAAACAAGACGTGCTCGTAACGGACGGCTCCATCAACAACTCGTTGAGGTGGTACCCCACCGCCCTACTGCCAGCTGACAACAAGGAAATACCAGGAATAGATGCGCCTTATTCTCATTTAACGGAATAACGCCGGCACAGCCAGCCTAATTAGCCCTATTTCGTGGCGGCACCTAGCCAAATGACACTATATAATCGGGATATTATTGTGAGAAAAACAACCATCCTATTTCTACAACACTGCCTGGCATTATCTTTTTTCGTCCTCATTGGTAACGCCAATGCATTTACCTGTAAAACCTCCGACGGCGGGAACATTGGTCAGGGTGGTTCAATGACGCCGGTCGACGTCAGGGTAAAGATAGGCCCTGAATTGTCCATCGGGAAAAATGAAATCGTCAACGTCAGCCAGGTGACCTGTAAAAACGACGTCGCCAGCTGGAAAGATATTTTACTCACCGGCAGCCCGGCGTTGACGATGAACACCGCCATTTTCGGTACGCTTGCCAACGGTATGACAATCAACGGCACCGACTACTTATCCCCGATCCAATCAGGTATCCAGGTGATGACGATCACCGGCCTAAACAGTGCCAGCATTTCCATCAGGGTTTACATCGTGCTCAACCGTTCGCCGACGCAGGATATCAAGGTGAACAAGGGCGACGTCATCGGCCAAATCAACTTTGAACAAAAAAATGACCAGTCAGGTTGCCCAAAATGTGGGCCTTACCGGTGGCGCCTGATCGCCGACAACGACGCCTACTTCGTCACCACCAGTTGCACTATCAACAACGGCCAGCAGATTAACGTCGACTTCGGTCAGATCCGCCAGGACTTTCTCACGCAGAGCGCCATCGACGCCCAAATCAAACAGGACAAGGCGCTCAGCTACCGGTGTGACGATCAGAGCGCGACACAAGACATTTTGGTTCGCATGGTCAGCGATGCCAGCGGCTTCTCCAGCGATTTCATCAAGACCTCCAATCCTAATGTCGGCGTAGCCATGGTGCACAATGGCGCGGTGGTGAAACCCAACAATACGTTCAGAACGCGCATCGTCAACGGGCTGGGCAACGACACCGTCACCTTTGTGCCAGTGAAGAACAATGTGCCTTACACCAGCATCGCCACCGGTCCGATGTCAGGCTCGGCCACGCTGATCTTCAGCGCACCTTGAGACGGGAGCCAGAATGAACATGACGAGGAAAACGCGTTGCGCTCTGCTGTTTACGCTGGGTGTGATCAGCGCCGCCCCCCAGGCCGCCGACCAGGGCACCAAGGTCAGTATCACCGCCACCGTGGTGGCGCCTCCGCCTTGCGTGATCAACGACGGGCGCACCATCGATATCGACTTTGGCAAGGTCGGCATCAAACGTATCGACGGTAATCGCTATATGCAACGCATCGATTACAGCATCAAGTGTGAGTTTCTGGATAACAGCCGCCAGCTGAAAATGAAGATCATGGGCAGCGCGGCGGCCTTTGACAGCAGCGTGTTGAACAGCAGCGTCAATGGGCTGGGCATCAAACTGCTGGCCAACGGCAAGGCTTTCGCCATCAATACGCCGCTGAACATCGATTACGCCAATCCGCCGACGCTTGATGCGGTGCCGGTGAAAAACAGCGCCGTCACCCTGGCGGAAGGTGACTTCTCCAGCGGAGCCACCATGCTGGTGGACTATTTCTGAAACGCCACGGATGCTGAAAATGAAAAAGCCGCAACGGAAGGTTGCGGCTTTTTCAGGAACCGCACGCGACGATGCGGCAGCGGTGTCAGGGCATTCAGCCGAAGATCCCGCCGAACCACTGGCTCAGCTTCATCATCACCATATCCCAGATGCGGCTGAAGAAGTTGCCCTCTTTTACCTCTTGCATCGCCACCAGCGGGTGCTGCTCGATGGTTTTGCCGTCCAGCTGGAAATCGATGGTGCCGACCACCTGGTTTTTCGCCAGCGGCGCTTCCAGCGTCGGTTGGATCAGCTTGTAGCTGGCCTTCAGGTTTTTCATCTGCCCTTTCGGAATGGTGACCGAGGCGTCTTTCGCCACGCCGAGCGGCACTTCGCTGACGTCGCCGAACCACACTTTCTGGGTGACGAACGGCTTATCGGCCTTGATCGGCGTCGCGGTTTCATAGAAGCGGAAGCCCCAGGTCAGCAGCTTTTCGCTTTCGCTAAAGCGCACGCGATCGCTCGGCGCGCCTAAAACCACCGAGATCAGACGCATCGGGCCGTCGGTGGCGGACGCCACCAGGTTGTGGCCGGCGCCGCTGGTGTAACCGGTCTTGATGCCGTCGACGTTCAGGTTGCTGCTCCACAGCAGACGGTTGCGGTTAATCTGGCGGATCTTGTTAAAGGTGAACTCTTTCTCTTTATGCAGCGCGTATTCGTCCGGCACGTCGCGGATCAACGCCTGGCTCAGCAGCGCCATGTCGCGCGCGGTGCTGTACTGCCCTTCCGCATCCAGACCATGCACCGTCAGGAAGTGGGTATTCTGCAGCCCCAGAGATTTGGCGTAGTTGTTCATCAGGCCAACGAACGAATCCTGGCTGCCCGCCACGTAGTCCGCCAGCGCGATGCTGGCGTCGTTGCCGGACTGGATCACGATGCCCTTATTCAGTTCCAGCACCGGCACCTGATCGCCCGGCTTGATGAACATCAGCGAAGAGCCGCGCAGCGCCGGGTTACCGGGCGCCCAGGCGTCTTTGCCGACGGTGACCATGTCTTCCGGCTTGATCTTGCCGGCCTTGATCGCTTGGCCGATCACGTAGCTGGACATGATCTTGGTCAGGCTGGCGGGATCGAGACGCGTATCGGCATTGCCTTCGGTCAGCACTTTACCGCTGTTGTAATCCATCAGAATGAAGGCCTTGGCGTCTACCTGCGGCGGCGCCGGCGGCTCGGCCGCGTGCACGGCCGGGGCGGCCAGCAACAGGATGCCTACGCTGAAGGTCAGTTTTTTCAGGGAAGTGGATAAGTTTTTTTTCATCATGACGTCGCCAGAGTGTCCATTCAAAACCATTGAAATAGCGTTAACTTTCAAACATGTTCACGTTTTAAGCCAACCAGCGAGAGTGGCCCGGTGCGCGCGTGCCGGCTGCAACCCCCTGCGGCGCCCGTAATGGGTAACGCAACGCACCGAAAATGCCCTTGCTGTGAGTTTATGTGATTTATCTTATTTTTGCAGGGTTTAGCGTGAATTTTCAGCATTTTTACATAACTGTACGCAGGCACGCACTTATCGTTCAAAAAAGCATCGCGACGCGCATTTTCGCATCTACCCACGGCTACACGGCCAAGCATCTGCACCGCTAAACATCTGCGCTTCCATACGTCTAAAAAAGATTAATATATTCCATAATGGCATATAGAACCGCTATTTGTTCTTTTTAAAGCGCTTATCCTCAGCGCTATCATCCGCACAACGACTTTTATACCGAATAATCCTGGAGATGAGTCATGGCGATCCCCCATTCCGTCATCGAGATGATTGGCAATACCCCGATGTTGGAACTGACCCAGTTTGATATCGGCCCGTGCCGGCTGTTCGTCAAGCTGGAGAACCAAAACCCCGGCGGTTCGATCAAAGACCGCGTGGCACTGTCGATGATCGAACAGGCCGAGCGCGACGGCAAACTGCAGCCGGGCGGCACCATCATCGAAGCCACCGCCGGCAATACCGGCCTGGGGTTGGCGCTGGTGGCGGCGCTGAAAGGCTATAAGCTGCTGCTGGTGGTGCCGGACAAAATGAGCCGCGAAAAGATCTTCCACCTGCGCGCGCTGGGGGTAGAGGTGCTGCTGACCCGTTCGGACGTCGGCAAGGGGCACCCGGCTTACTACCAGGATTACGCCAAACGCCTGGCGGAAGAGATCCCCGGCGCCTTTTATATCGATCAGTTCAACAACCCCGCCAACCCGGCGGCCCATACCACCACCACGGCGCCCGAACTGTGGCGGCAGATGGAGCATGACGTGGACGCCATCGTGGTCGGCGTCGGTTCCGGCGGCACGCTGGGCGGGCTGAGCCGCTATTTCGCCGAGGTTTCGCCGCAGACGGAATTCGTGCTGGCTGACCCTACCGGCTCTATTCTGGCGGACTATCTCGACCACGGCCAAATCGGCGAAGCCGGCAGTTGGCTGGTGGAAGGTATCGGCGAAGACTTCGTCCCGCCGCTCAGCGACTTTGACCAGGTGCGCAACGCTTACCGCATCGGCGACGCCGAAGCCTTCACCACCGCGCGCGAGCTGCTGCGCAAGGAAGGCGTGCTGGCGGGATCGTCCACCGGCACCCTGCTGGCCGCCGCATTGCGTTACTGCCGCGCACAGACCGAACCCAAGCGGGTAGTGACCTTCGTCTGCGACAGCGGCAACAAATACCTGTCTAAAATGTATAACGATCACTGGATGCTGGAACAGGGCCTGCTGAGCAAGCCACAGCACGGCGATCTGCGCGATCTGATCGCCTACCGCCACGACGAGGGCGCCGCCGTTTCCGCCGCGCCGGACGACACGTTGGCGATCGTGCACGCCCGCATGCGGCTGTACGACATCTCGCAGCTGCCGGTGCTGGAAGGCGATCGGGTGGTCGGTCTGATCGATGAGTGGGATCTGCTGAACGCCGTTCAGGCCGACGCCGCCCACTTCAGCCTGACGGCCGGCAGCGCGATGACCAAACAGGTTCATACGCTGCAAAA
Source organism: Serratia sp. PGPR-27 (assembly GCF_022678525.1). Taxonomy (NCBI): domain Bacteria; kingdom Pseudomonadati; phylum Pseudomonadota; class Gammaproteobacteria; order Enterobacterales; family Yersiniaceae; genus Serratia; species Serratia sp. PGPR-27. The sequence continues at coordinate 40,579 of NZ_JALBYS010000045.1, forward strand.
GGAAGCCGGTTACGAGGAATTACAGGCCACCTTCAACCATGGCCACGTCGCGGTGGTGCTCGACGGCGAGCGCTTCCTCGGCCTGATTACCCGCACAGACGTGCTTAACGCCTGGCGCCAAAAATTACGTTAATAAGGACCCATTATGGCCAAGTTTGATACGTTGACCGTTCACGCCGGTTACACCCCGGACGCGACCGGCGCAGTGATGCCGGCGATTTACGCCACCTCCACCTACGCCCAACCGGCGCCGGGTGAACATACCGGCTATGAATACTCCCGCAGCGCCAACCCGACGCGCACCGCGCTGGAAAGCGCCATCGCCGAACTGGAAGGCGGCAGCCGCGGTTACGCCTTCGCCTCCGGCCTGGCGGCCTGCTCCACGGTGCTGGAGCTGCTCGATAAAGACAGCCACCTGATCGCGGTGGACGACCTGTACGGCGGCACCTATCGCCTGCTGGAAAAAGTGCGCAGCCGCACCGCCGGCCTGCGCGTCACCTACGTGGCGCCGGCGGATCTCGCCGGGCTGGAACAGGCGATCGAGCCGGACACCAAAATGATCTGGGTGGAAACGCCGACCAACCCGCTGCTTAAGCTGGCGGATCTGAGCGCCATCGCCGCGATCGCCAAAAAGCACCGGCTCATCAGCGTGGCGGACAACACCTTCGCCTCGCCGTATCTGCAACGCCCGCTGGATCTGGGTTTTGACGTGGTGGTGCACTCCGCCACCAAATACCTCAACGGCCACTCCGATGTGGTGGCGGGCGTCGCGGCGGTGGGCGATAACCCGGCGCTGGCGGAACAGCTCGGTTTCCTGCAAAACGCAGTCGGCGGCATTCTCGATCCGTTCAGCAGCTTCCTGACGCTGCGCGGCATCCGCACCCTGGCGCTGCGCATGCAGCGCCACAGCGACAGCGCGCTGCGCATCGCCCAGTGGCTGGAGAGCCAGCCGCAGGTGGAAAACGTCTACTATCCCGGCCTGCCGAGCCACCCGCAGCACGAACTGGCGGCGCGCCAGATGACGCGCTTCGGCGGCATGATCTCGGTACGGCTGAAAGGCGACGACGCCTATGCGCGCCGGGTCATCCAGCGTTCGCGCCTGTTTACCCTGGCGGAAAGCCTGGGCGGCGTGGAAAGCCTGATCAGCCAGCCGTTCAGCATGACGCACGCCTCCATTCCGCTGGAACAGCGCCTGGCAACCGGCATCACGCCGCAGCTGGTGCGCCTGTCGGTGGGGATTGAGGATGTGGAAGATCTGATCGCCGATCTACAGCAGGCGCTGGCGGAATAATCGCCGCATCAGCGCATGATCAGCCCGGCCGACGCGCCGGGCTTTTTTACGCCCGGCGTTCAGAGGCCGATGACGTCCTGATAAAAACGGTGCGCCACATCGGGGTGAGAGCGGATGCGGCCTTTCAGGTAGTTATACCCCACGTCGCGCAGCAGCGGATTGAGCGGATCGCTGGCCGGGCCGCGCGCCTGCGCCGCCAACTGCGGCGGCAGTTGATACAGCGGCACCACCGCGTCCAGACGCGCGCCGAGGAAGAACGCGATCGATAATCTGTCACTCCCCGCCGGCGGCGTTTCCACCCGGTGCACCGTGGCGCGCAGATAGCCGTTAGTCGCCAGCTCCAGCAGCTCGCCGATGTTCACTACGAAGGTATCTTCACGCGGCTGTGCGTCTATCCACTGCCCCTCGCTGACCTCCACCTGCAGCCCTTTTTGCGCGTCCTGCAGCAGGAAGCTGAGGAAACCGGAGTCCTTGTGCGCGCCGACGCCCTGTGCGCTGGCGGTGGCCTCCCGCCCCGGGTAGCGGATCAGTTTGATGTGCTCGTTGGGCTTCTCGCCGTATAAGCGATCGAAAGCCTGCTCCGGCAGCGAAAGTGCCAACGCGAAAGCGCGCAGCAGCCGCAGCGACATGGCGGTCATCGCCTGTTGCCACTCCAGCAGCAGCGGTTTCAGCGCCGGCAGCGCCGCCGGCCACTGGTTTGGCCCCTGCAGACGCGCCCAGCGCGGCGTGTCGTCAGCCAGCGTCAGCGCCGGGCGTTCGGCGCCGATATCGAACTGCTCGCGCCAGTCAGGCTGCCCGCGCGTGAGTTCCGCCGCCGCCCGGTTGTAACCGCGAAAGTGCGGCGAATGCACCATCTGCACCGCCAGCTTGTCGGCTTCCGGCAGGGCGAAAAATTGTCGCGCGGCGTGCTGCAACCGCGCATTCAACGCGCCGTCCACGCCGTGACCGCGCAGATAGAAGAAACCGACGTCGCGCGCCGCCGCGCGCAAATCGTCAAGAAAAGCGCGCCGCCGGCGCGCATCACCGTCAAGCTGCGAAAGATCCAGCAGCGGCAACGTCTTCAGCGTCGTCAGGTGCGTCATCATGCGGTTCCTCTTCTTCCCCGATTACGATCGGGCTGCCATACAGGCGAATAATCAACATTGACCCTCCCCAGCGGGTGGCTGCATTTGCCCCATAGTTACCACCGCGCTCGCCGGGACGGCCAATATTGTTGCGTTCTAAGATATGCAAACGTTCAACAAACTGTCGCAAAACCGTCATCAATGTTTCTTATGCTCTGCGCAATTTCGCCGACGCCGCTGGCTGGCGACGTGCGCTATCCGCTATCCTGTAAACGACCTCATACCCTGCCTGCCGGAGAAATACTGATGGATTTAGCCTTATTCGACCTGGATGAAACCCTGATTGACGATGACAGCGCCAGCCTGTGGATCCGCTGGCTGGTCGGCCAGGGG
>NZ_JALBYS010000046.1:0-38867 GCF_022678525.1 Serratia sp. PGPR-27
CTACGTAGCTCAGCTGGTTAGAGCACATCACTCATAATGATGGGGTCACAGGTTCAAATCCCGTCGTAGCCACCATAATTGGGGTGTCGCCAAGCGGTAAGGCTCTGGTTTCTGATACCAGCATACCCAGGTTCGAATCCTGGCACCCCAGCCATATTTAGAAAAGCCCGCTTCGGCGGGCTTTTTGCTGTCTGGCGTTCAGCCATCCTTAATAGGCCCAGCCGCCGCTGAGCCCTGTCGGTTACAATCCTAACGCGTACTTCAACGCATGTTCTTTCAGCTTGCCCGCCCGCTGCGCGGCCATCAGCGCCAGATTGCGCGCTACGTTCAGCGGAGCCAGATTATTGCTGAAGGCGGTATAAAATAGATCCATGCCGCTCTGCATCAGCAGATTGTCGGTACGGCGACGGCGCTGATAACGCAGCAGCACCGCCTCGCTGCTCCAGTCCTCTCCCTGCTCCCGCGCCTCGCTCAACACGCTCAGCAAGGCATCCACGTCGCGATATCCCAGATTGACGCCCTGCCCGGCCAGCGGGTTGATGGTATGCGCCGCATCCCCCAGCAGCGCCAACCCCGGCAGCACGTAACGCTGCGCATGACGCCGCGTCAACGGGAACGATCCGGCGGCGTGCACCTTGACCGGGCCCAGCCGCGCTGGAAAAGCGGTGGCGATCTCACGCTCCAGCTGCGCCGGCGGCATCGCCTGCAGTTGGCGAATGCGCTGCGGGCTGTCATACCACACCAGCGATGCCCAGCTGTCGTACAGCGGCAGGAAGGCGCGCGGCCCGGACGGGAAGAAGCGCTGCCAGGTCACATCCTGCTGCGGCGCGCCGGTATCGACGGTGATCAACATGCACGCCTGACGATACTGCCAGCCGTTGGTGCCGATCGCCGCCAGCTTGCGCACCTGCGAGTTGGCGCCATCGGCGCCGATAACCAGCCGCGCCTGCAGCGTTTCACCGCTGTCCAGCGTCAACTGCCAGGCCTTGTCCGCCCGCTGCAGCGATTGCAGCCTGGCGGGGCACAGCAACGTCAGGTTGGCGCACTGCGCGAACTGCTGCCACAGCGCCAACTGCAGAATACGGTTTTCCACCATAAAGCCCAGCTCCGGCAGCCCCAGTGACACCGCGTCGAACGCCACCCGCGACGATGCCCATTCCCAGGTCTCCAGCCGGCGATACGGCGCCGTGCGCATCGCCGTCACGGCCGGCCAGGCGCCGAGCTGTTTCAGCAGCCCCACCGAGGTGCAGCCGATAGCGGAAATGCGCAGATCCGGCGGGCTTTGCGCCTCGAACGCCTGCGGCGCCTGATGTTCCAGCAACGCCACCGACCAGCCCGCCTGCGCCAGCCCGAGGGCCGCCGCCGCGCCGACCATGCCGCCGCCCACTACCACCGCGTCATACCGATTTTGAGATGTCTTCATATTGGCTATGTTTTCTGTGTGAATGCTCGCCATCCCACCCGGCATGGCGTTTTGCGCAGTGTACCGGATTTTCGCTTCGGCTTCAGGTTGCGTGCCATTTTCCCCCGCGCTGGTCACAACGGCGGCAAATGATTACAATACGCGCCCTGCATGTCGCGTAACGCAACTTTCGCTCCGCACTGAGTAATGGCAAGTCAATGACGAAAAAACTACATATCAAAACCTGGGGCTGCCAGATGAATGAGTACGATTCATCGAAAATGGCCGACCTGTTGAACAGCACGCACGGCTTCGAGTGGACCGAAAACGCCGAAGAAGCGGACGTGCTGTTGCTGAACACCTGCTCGATCCGCGAAAAAGCGCAGGAGAAAGTTTTCGCCATGCTGGGGCGCTGGCGCTTGCTGAAAGAAAAGAACCCGTCTGTCATCATCGGGGTCGGCGGTTGCGTGGCCTCGCAAGAAGGGGAGCTTATCCGCAGCCGCGCGCCCTGCGTCGACGTGGTATTCGGCCCGCAGACCTTGCACCGCCTGCCGGAAATGATCAACCACGTTCAGGGCACCCGCAGCCCGGTGGTTGATATCAGCTTCCCGGAGATCGAAAAATTCGACCGTCTGCCGGAACCGCGCGCCGAAGGCCCGACCGCGTTCGTGTCGATCATGGAAGGCTGCAACAAATACTGCACTTTCTGCGTGGTGCCTTACACCCGCGGTGAAGAAGTGAGCCGCCCGAGCGACGACGTGCTGTTCGAAATCGCCCAGCTGGCGGCGCAGGGCGTGCGCGAGGTCAACCTGCTCGGCCAAAACGTCAACGCTTACCGCGGCGCCACGCATGACGGCGATATCTGCTCGTTCGCCGAACTGCTGCGCCTGGTGGCGGCCATCGACGGCATCGATCGCATTCGCTTCACCACCAGCCACCCGATCGAGTTCACCGACGATATCATCGCGGTGTACGAAGACACGCCGGAGCTGGTCAGCTTCCTGCATCTGCCGGTGCAGAGCGGTTCGGATCGCATCCTGACCATGATGAAACGCGCGCATACCGCGCTGGAGTACAAGGCGATTATCCGCAAGCTGCGCAAGGCGCGCCCGAACATTCAGCTCAGCTCCGATTTCATCGTCGGTTTCCCGGGCGAGAGCCAGGCCGACTTCGAACAGACCATGAACCTGATCGCCGACGTCAACTTCGACGTCAGCTTCAGCTTCATCTATTCGTCGCGCCCGGGCACCCCGGCGGCGGACATGGTTGACGACGTCAGCGAAGAAGAGAAAAAGCAGCGGCTGTACATTCTGCAGGATCGCATCAACCAGCAGGCGCTGCAGTTCAGCCGCCGCATGCTCGGCACCGTCCAGCGCATTCTGGTGGAAGGCACCTCGCGCAAAAGCGTGATGGAACTGGCCGGGCGCACGGAATGCAACCGTGTGGTAAACTTCGAAGGCACGCCTGACATGATCGGCCAGTTTGTCGACGTGGAAATTACCGAGGTGCTGACCAACACCCTGCGTGGCGCAGTGGTGCGCACCGAGCAGCAGATGGATCTGCGCGTACATGAATCCCCGCAGTCGGTGATCGCCCGTACCCGCAAAGAAAACGCGCTGGGCGTCGGCATTTACCAGCCCTGACGCCGCGGCGGCCGCCTTATCGCCGCCCGTTCGCGCTACTCCTTACCGTTTCTCCGCCGGGCGTCCGCGCCCGGTGATGTTCTTTTTTTATTTTTTTATTGTTGAAGAGGCGACATAACATGCAACTCCCACACTGCCCGAAGTGCAACTCCGAATACACCTACCAGGACAATGCCCTGTTCATCTGCCCTGAGTGCGCCCATGAGTGGAGCGACAGCGCCCCGGCGGAAGATCAGGACGCGCTGATCGTCAAAGACGCCAACGGCAACCTGCTGGCGGACGGCGACGCGGTCACCGTGATCAAGGACCTGAAGGTCAAAGGCAGTTCCTCGATGCTGAAAATCGGCACCAAGGTGAAAAACATTCGTCTGGTGGAAGGCGATCACAACATCGACTGCAAAATCGACGGTTTCGGCCCGATGAAACTGAAATCCGAATTCGTGAAAAAGAACTGATTCCCAGCTGTCTTGTCCTGTGATGACGCGGCGGGCTTTGCGCCCCGCCGCGTTTTTTCCTTGTCTTCCCTTGAATTCCGCCGACGGCGCACAGATAGATCAGCGGTAAACTTGCGCCGTTGCGGCGCACCATGAATAATTCAAGAAAGAGAGTATTCAGGCTCGTCCTGAACGCGCGCGTCCCGGACGCGCTATGTGACATCAACCAGGCCCGATGTGACCTAGAGGAATAGTTTGAACGTCGCAACACAAGAAATTTTGTTAGAGCCCGCAGACAACCAGCGTTTGCTCAGCCTGTGCGGCCCGTTTGATGACAACATCAAGCAACTCGAGCGCCGATTGGGCATCGAAATCAATCGCCGCGACAACCGTTTCAAGCTGGTCGGCAAGAACCTGTGCGTGGTCGCCGCCGCCGATATCCTGCGCCATCTTTACGTGGATACCGCGCCGATTCGCGGCGTGATCCCGGATATCGATCCGGAGCAAATCCATCTGGCGATCAAAGAGAGCCGGGTGCTGGAACAGGTCGCCGACAGCGTGCCGGATTACGGCAAGGCGGTCACCATTAAAACCAAGCGCGGCATGGTGAAACCGCGCACGCCTAACCAGGCGCAATACATCGCCAACATTCTCGATCACGACATCACCTTCGGCATCGGCCCGGCGGGCACCGGCAAAACCTACCTGGCGGTCGCCGCCGCGGTGGATGCGCTGGAACGCCAGGAAATTCGCCGCATTCTGCTGACCCGTCCCGCGGTCGAAGCCGGCGAAAAGCTGGGCTTCCTGCCGGGCGATCTGAGCCAGAAGGTCGATCCTTATCTGCGCCCGCTGTACGACGCCCTGTTCGAAATGCTGGGCTTCGAGCGCGTGGAGAAGCTCATCGAACGCAACGTGATCGAAGTCGCGCCGCTGGCCTATATGCGCGGCCGCACGCTGAACGACGCCTTTATCATTCTGGATGAGAGCCAGAACACCACCATCGAACAGATGAAGATGTTCCTGACCCGCATCGGTTTCAACTCGAAGGCGGTCATCACCGGCGACGTCACCCAGATCGACCTGCCGCGCAACCAGAAATCCGGCCTGCGCCACGCGGTGGAAGTGCTGTCGGACGTGGAAGAGCTGAGCTTCAACTTCTTCCACAGCGAAGACGTGGTGCGCCACCCGGTGGTGGCCCGCGTGGTCATCGCCTATGAGGCCTGGGAAGCGGCCGAACAGAAACGCAAAGACGCGATTGCCGAACAACGTAAGCGCGAGGCGCTCGCCGCCTCCGAGCAGGAGACACCATGAGTCAGGTGATTTTGGATCTGCAGATTGCCTGTGAAAGCAGCGACGGCCTGCCGGACGAGGCCACCTTCCAGCGCTGGCTGGAAGGCGTGCTGCCGCAATTTCAGGAAGAGGCCGAGGTGACCGTACGTCTGGTGGACGAAGCGGAAAGCCACGAGCTGAACCTGACCTACCGCGGTAAAGACAAGCCGACCAACGTGCTCTCTTTCCCGTTCGAAGCCCCGCCGGGCATCGAGCTGCCGCTGCTCGGCGATCTGATCATCTGCCGCCAGGTGGTTGAACAGGAAGCGATTGAGCAAGGCAAGGCGCTGGAGGCCCACTGGGCGCATATGGTTGTCCACGGCAGCCTCCATCTGCTAGGGTATGACCACATCGAAGACGATGAAGCCGAAGAAATGGAGTCTTTGGAAACCGAAATCATGCACGGACTGGGCTATCCTGATCCGTACCTGGCGGAAAAAGACCCCGTCTGACGTCAGCCGTTTACCCTACAGCCCCTCTGCGGGGCTGTCGCTGACGCCCCTTAACTCTGACATGAGTGACAGTAACGAAAACGCCATGAGCGACGACCATTCACAAAGCAATGACAGCCCCAGTCCCAAGAAGGGGTTCTTTACTCTTATCCTTAACCAGTTGTTCCACGGCGAGCCCAAAAACCGTGGCGATCTGGTCGAGCTGATCCGCGATTCCGAACAAAACGACCTGATCGATCCCGATACCCGCGACATGCTGGAAGGCGTGATGGATATCGCCGAACAGCGCGTGCGCGACATCATGATCCCCCGCTCCCAGATGGTGACGCTCAAGCGCAACCAGACGCTGGAAGAGTGCCTGGACGTGATTATCGACTCCGCCCACTCGCGTTTCCCGGTGATCAGCGAAGACAAAGATCACATCGAAGGCATCCTGATGGCCAAGGATCTGCTGCCGTTCATGCGCGCAGATTCCGAGCCGTTCAGCATCGACAAGGTGCTGCGCACCGCGGTGGTGGTGCCGGAAAGCAAGCGCGTCGACCGGATGCTGAAAGAATTCCGCTCCCAGCGCTATCACATGGCGATTGTCATTGACGAATTCGGCGGCGTGTCCGGCCTGGTCACCATCGAAGATATCCTGGAACTGATCGTCGGCGAGATCGAAGACGAATACGACGACGAAGACGATCTGGATATCCGCCAGCTCAGCCGCCACATGTACACCGTGCGCGCGCTGGCCCCGATCGAAGACTTCAACGAAGCCTTCGGCACCCACTTCAGCGATGACGAGGTCGATACCATCGGCGGTCTGGTGATGCAGGCCTTCGGCCACCTGCCGGCGCGCGGGGAAACCATTGAAATCGAAGGTTACCTATTTAAAGTTGCCATGGCCGACAGTCGACGTATCATCCAGGTTCATGTAAAAATTCCGGACGATTCTCCACCACCGAAACTGGAAGATTAAATCCAACATGGCTAAAGCCTCATTACTTGAACGCCAGCGGGTTCGCGCCCTGCTGGCGCTGTTGTCAGGTGCCGGCGGGACGCTGGCGTTCTCGCCCTACGACTTCTGGCCCGCGGCCATCGTCTCCCTGTTCGGCCTGCTGGCCGTTACCCTCAATCGCACCACCAAACAGTCCGCCCTGCTCGGCTTCGTCTGGGGCTTCGGGCTGTTCGGCAGCGGCATCAACTGGGTGTATGTCAGCATCGCCGATTTCGGCGGCATGCCGTTCGCCGTCAACGTCTTCCTGGTGGTACTGCTCGCCGCTTACCTGTCGCTGTACACCGGGCTGTTCGCCGGGCTGCTGACGCGCCTGTGGCCGGCCACCAGTTGGTGGCGGCTGGCCATCGCCGCGCCGGCGCTGTGGCAGGTGACCGAATTCCTGCGCGGCTGGGTGCTGACCGGCTTCCCGTGGCTGCAGTTCGGCTACAGCCAGATCAACGGCCCGCTGAAGGGCATCGCGCCGCTGCTGGGTGTTGACGCCATCACCTTTGTGCTGATGGCCATCGCCGGCCTGCTGGTGTACGCCGTCAATCAACGGCGCCTGTCGGCAGCCGTGATCGCCGCCGCGCTGCTGCTGTTGCCGTGGCCGCTGCGCCAGCTGCAGTGGTTTACCCCGCAGCCGGAGAAAGCGGTGAACGTCGCCATGGTGCAAGGCAACATTCCCCAGTCAATGAAGTGGGATCCGAGCATTCTGCTCAGCACGCTGCAAACCTATCTGGACGAAACCCGCCCCTACATGGGCAAGGCGCCGATCATCATCTGGCCAGAGTCCGCCATCCCTGACTTCGAGCCGCGTCAGAACGGCTTCCTGATCATGATGGATGACCTGATGCGGGCGAAGAACAGCAGCCTGATCACCGGCATCGTCGATGCGCGCGCCACCCCACAAGGCGTGCAGGAATACAACAGCGCCATCGTGCTGGGCGAACCGACGCCGTACAGCTACCCGGCCAAAGATCGCTACAACAAGCATCACCTGGTGCCGTTCGGCGAATTCGTGCCGCTGGGTGAACTGCTGCGCCCTATCGCGCCGTTCTTCAATCTGCCGATGTCCGGTTTCAGCCGCGGCGACTACGTGCAGCCGCAGCTCAGCGTACGCGGCTACAACCTGACGGCGGCCATCTGTTACGAGATCGTGCTGGGCCAGCAGGTGCGCGATAACTTCCGCCCGGACACCAACTTCCTGCTGACCATCTCCAACGACGCCTGGTTCGGCCACTCCATCGGCCCGTGGCAGCACTTCCAGATGGCGCGCATGCGGGCGCTGGAGCTCGGCCGGCCGCTGCTGCGCAGCACCAATAACGGCGTCACCGCCGCGGTGGATGCGAACGGCGAGGTGATCGCTGAGATCCCGCAGTTTACCCGCCAGGTGCTCGAAGTGAAGGTCACGCCGACCACCGGCGTCACGCCTTATGCGCGTTTCGGCGCCACACCGCTGTGGGTGATTACCCTGCTGCTGGGCGGCTGGGCGCTGATGTTGGGCTTGCGCCGCAAATAATCCTCTTCGCCGGGGCGCGCCCGCCGCGCCCCGCGTTCCCGTCAATATCCCCGCCTCAGTCAGAAAACGTCGTTAAATCAACGCGGCTGGCACACTCCTTGCTTTTATCTATGGCGACATCGCGCGCCGGTTTACTTTTGCTGACGTTTTGTCGCACCTGCGCACATTTTGGGTGCATTAAGCGCACCGCGCGGGTGCGCCGACGTTTTGTTGCATTGATTTGGTGCGCGCGGCGTCTCAAAAAATGAAACATTTTAGTTTCAAGGTGTTCACAATCGGTTATTTTTTAACAGCGTTCAGTTCATAAGACTATCTTTATAACTTGAGCAATAAACAGTCGATTTAACCTGACGCTCTTTAGTCAGAGCCACAACAACAGCAAAGGAGTTGGACCATGCAAATGCGTAAATTGGCGTTATCGTTACTGCTGCTCGGTGCGGCAGGTAGCGTGGCGCATGCGGAAGACCTGACCGGTACGCTGAAGAAAATCAAAGACAATGGCGTGATCGTTGTCGGCCACCGCGAATCGTCAGTGCCGTTCTCCTACTACGACAACCAACAAAAAGTTGTGGGCTACTCTCAGGACTACTCCAACCAAATCGTTGAAGCCGTTAAGAAAAAGCTGAATGCGCCGAATCTGCAGGTGAAAATGCTGCCGATTACCTCGCAGAACCGCATCCCGCTGCTGCAAAACGGCACCTATGATTTCGAGTGCGGATCCACCACCAATAACCTCGAGCGCCAGAAACAGGCCGCCTTCTCCGACACCATTTTCGTGGTCGGCACCCGCTTGCTGGTGAAAAAGGGCTCCGACATCAAAGACTTTAAAGACCTGGCCGGCAAACCGGTGGTGGTCACCTCCGGCACCACCTCCGAAGTGCTGCTGAACAAGCTGAACGACAGCGACAAGATGAACATGCGTATCATCAGCGCCAAAGACCACGGCGATTCCTTCCGCACGCTGGAAAGCGGCCGCGCCGTGGCCTTCATGATGGATGATGCCCTGCTGGCGGGCGAACGCGCCAAGGCCAAGAAACCGGATCAGTGGGAAATCATCGGCACGCCGCAGTCGAAAGAGGCCTACGGCTGCATGCTGCGCAAAGACGATCCTGAGTTTAAAAAGCTGGTCGATGACACCATCGCCCAGGCGCAAACCTCCGGTGAAGCGGCCAAGTGGTTTGAGAAATGGTTCAAGCAGCCTATTCCACCGAAAAACCTCAACATGAACTTCGAACTGTCGGACGACATGAAGCAACTGTTCAAAGAGCCAAACGACAAAGCGTTGAACTAAATAGAACAAAAGCCGGCGCGGCCGCCAGGCCAAACCGGCCCAGTTGATGACTGGGACAGACAGGAATGAGGGGGGCCGTTCCCCTCCCTCATTTTCCCCAAGGCGCATCACCGACACCCGTACACAACAAGCCAGCCAGACTGGCCGCGCGGCGATCGGCGCTCATCAAGTCATCAATCTTCGGCGCCCTGCGCCCGTTTATCGGAGTTTGTTATGTCAATAGATTGGAACTGGGGTATCTTCCTGCAGCAGGCCCCGTTTGGGAACACCACTTACCTCGGCTGGATCTGGTCCGGCTTTCAGGTCACGGTGGCCCTCTCCGTCTGTGCCTGGATTATCGCTTTCTTCGTCGGTTCACTGTTCGGTATCTTGCGTACCGTGCCCAACCGCTTTCTTTCCACCCTCGGCACCTGTTACGTCGAACTGTTCCGCAACGTGCCGCTGATCGTGCAATTCTTTACCTGGTATCTGGTGATCCCCGAGCTGCTGCCGGCCAATATCGGCACCTGGTTCAAAACCGAGCTGGATCCCAACGTGCAGTTCTTCGTTTCTTCCATGCTCTGCCTTGGGCTGTTTACCGCCGCCCGCGTTTGCGAACAGGTTCGCGCCGCCATTCAATCCCTGCCGCGCGGTCAGAAAGCCGCCGGGCTGGCGATGGGCCTGACGCTGCCGCAAACCTACCGCTACGTGCTGCTGCCGAACGCCTACCGGGTGATCGTGCCGCCGATGACCTCGGAGATGCTCAACCTGGTCAAAAACTCCGCCATCGCCTCCACCATCGGGCTGGTGGACATGGCCGCGCAGGCCGGCAAGCTGTTGGATTACTCCGCACACGCCTATGAATCCTTTACCGCCATCACGCTGGCTTATATCGGCATCAACGCCGTTATCATGCTGTTTATGCGTCTGGTCGAAAAGAAAGTGCAGTTGCCTGGCAACCTGGGGAGTAAATAATGTACGAATTTGACTGGGCGTCGATCGTCCCAAGCTTCCCTTATCTGCTGCAAGGCATGGTGATCACGCTGAAGATCACCGTGACCGCCATCGTGGTCGGCATCCTGTGGGGCACCGTGCTGGCGGTGATGCGTCTGTCGCCGTTCAAGCCGATAAGCTGGTTCGCCACCCTGTACGTCAACCTGTTCCGTTCGGTGCCGCTGGTGATGGTGCTGCTGTGGTTCTATCTGGTGGTTCCAAGCTTATTACAACAGGTTCTAGGGCTGTCGCCGAAAACCGATATTCGCCTGATCTCGGCTATGGTAGCCTTTTCCCTGTTTGAAGCGGCCTATTATTCGGAAATCATCCGCGCCGGTATCATCAGCATCTCGCGTGGCCAATCCTCCGCCGCGCTGGCGCTGGGCATGACCCACTGGCAGTCCATGCGGCTGGTGATCCTGCCGCAGGCGTTCCGCGCCATGGTGCCACTGCTGCTGACCCAGGGCATCGTACTGTTCCAGGATACCTCGCTGGTTTACGTACTGAGCCTGGCCGACTTCTTCCGCACCGCGTCGACCATCGGCGAACGCGACGGCACCCAGGTTGAAATGATCCTGTTCGCCGGTTTTGTCTATTTTGTTATCAGCCTCGCCGCCTCTGCGCTGGTAAGCTATTTGAAGAAAAGGACTGTTTGATGATATCCCTGAAAAATGTTTCCAAGTGGTACGGTCACTTCCAAGTGTTGACCGATTGCACCACCGAAGTGAAAAAAGGCGAAGTGGTCGTCGTCTGCGGTCCTTCAGGTTCCGGCAAATCCACCCTGATCAAAACCGTCAACGGCCTGGAGCCGATCCAGCAGGGAAGCATCCTGGTGAACGGCACCTCGGTCAACGACAAGAAAACCAACCTGGCGCAGCTGCGTGCCAAAGTCGGCATGGTGTTCCAACACTTTGAGCTGTTCCCGCACCTGTCTATCATCGACAACCTGACGCTGGCGCAGGTGAAAGTGCTCAAGCGCGACAAGACCGCCTCACGCGAGAAGGGCCTGAAGCTGCTGGAACGCGTCGGCCTCTCCGCCCATGCCAACAAGTTCCCCGGCCAGCTGTCCGGCGGCCAGCAGCAGCGCGTCGCCATCGCCCGCGCACTGTGCATGGATCCTATCGCCATGCTGTTCGATGAACCGACCTCGGCGCTCGATCCGGAAATGATCAACGAAGTGCTGGACGTGATGGTCGAACTGGCGAACGAAGGCATGACCATGATGGTGGTAACCCACGAAATGGGCTTCGCCCGCAAGGTGGCGAATCGGGTAATCTTTATGGACGAAGGCAAAATCGTCGAAGACCGCAACAAAGACGATTTCTTCAACAACCCCGAGTCCGATCGCGCCAAGGACTTCCTGGCCAAGATCCTGCACTAAACGCTCTCGATGCGCCCCGCCAGGGGCGCATCTTTTCTCCCGGCACTAAAAGCGCTTGTTTCTCCCCGGTTTTGATCCGATGCTCGCTGGATAACAAACAGAGGAGAAAGAACATGCCCCGCCCTATTATCATCGATTGCGATCCCGGCCTCGACGACGCCATCGCGCTGGCCATGGCGCTGCGTTCGCCGGAGCTGGACGTCAAAGCCATTACCACCTCCGCCGGCAACCAGACGCCGGAGAAAACCCTGCATAATGCGCTGGGCCTGCTGACCCTGATGCAGCGCGAGGACATCCCGGTCGCCGCCGGCGCCAGCGGCCCGCTGATGCGCGAGCTGGTGATCGCCGACTATGTCCACGGCAAAACCGGCATGGGCAACACCCACCTGCCGACGCCGACCCTCAAACCCGATCCCCGCGGCGCCGTCGAGCTGATCGCCGACCTGCTGCGCGCCAGCCCACAGCCGATAACCCTGGTGGTGACCGGCCCGATGACCAATATCGCCCTGCTACTGGCCCAGCATGCCGAGTTGAAAAGCCGCATCGAGCGCATCGTATTCATGGGCGGCGGCATGAACGCCGGCAATACTACGCCGGTGGCGGAGTTCAACATCTTCGTCGATCCCGAAGCCGCCGAAATGGTGCTGAAATCCGGCGTGCCGCTGACCATGGCCGGGCTGAATGTCACCCATCAGGCGCTGGTGTTGCCGCAGGATATCGAGCGTATTCGTCAGATAGACAATCCGGTCGCGCAGGCGGTCGCGGAGATGCTCGATTTTTATCTGCCGCTGTACCTCAGCCATCCGCGCGGCCTGCCCGGCGCAGCGATGCACGATCCCTGCACCATCGCCTGGCTGCTGGCGCCACAGCTGTTCACCGGCGTAGAACGCTGGGTCGGCGTGGAGACCAAAGGGGAATACACCGTCGGCATGACGGTGGTGGACTATTTCCAGCAAACCGGCAACGCGGCCAACGTGGAAGTGCTGACCGGCATCAACCGCGAGGGCTTTATCGATCTGCTGGCCGAGCGCGTAGCGCGTTATTGATCCTATCGGGGCGCGCTCGCGCCCCTCGTTCAACTTTTTTGATTTAACTCAGCGAATTTTTGCGCTATCACTGTTCATCGCTTGCCTCTACCATGCGTTTACACCGACTGACATCGTTACCGATTAGCCTTCGCCTGGAGATAAGCCAATGAGCCGCGTACTGGTCCTGAAATCAAGCATTCTGGGTGAATATTCCCAGTCTGGAAAATTAGTCGATTTTTTTGTTGAACAATGGCGTGAAACTCACCCTGAAGACACGTTTACCGTGCGTGATTTGGCCAACCCAACGCTGCCGGAGCTGGATGGTGAAGTGATGGCCGGCTTTACCGCCGGCGACAAACCGCTGACGCCGCATCAGCAAAGCACCCTGGCGCTGTCCGATGAGCTGATTGCCGAGCTGAAATCGCACGACACGCTGATCATCAGCGCCCCGATGTACAACTTCAACATCCCGACGCAGCTGAAGATCTACTTCGATCTTATCGCCCGCGCCGGCCAGACGTTCCGCTATACCTCCGCCGGCGCCGAAGGGCTGGTGACGGGCAAGAAAGCGATCGTCATCTCCAGCCGCGGTGGCATCCACGCCGACACGCCGACGGATCTGATCACGCCGTACGTGAAGTTGTTCCTGGGCTTTATCGGCATCACCGACGTTGAATTCGTGCTGGCGGAAGGCTTCGCCTATGGCCCGGAAGCGGCGGAGAAAGCCGCCCAGGACAGCCGCATCGCAGTCGTGCAAAAAATCCCGGCCGGCGTCGCCGTACCGGCCAGCGCACCGGCGCAGGCGGACGTTGCCCCGGCAACCGTCAGCGGCGGTTTCCTGAGCAACCTGCTGAAGAAACTGTTCCGTTAAACGCCGGCCTTAGCGTTCCCCGCCCTGGCGGGGAACGTCATCAAGGTTCAAACGGCCGGCGCTGGAACTGGTCGTGACCGCATTTCGGGCAGAGCGGCAGCACCTCCGGCGTGTAAAACGCCAAATGGTAGTGACACTGCTCGCACACCAGATTGCCCAGCCCCACCACTTCACCGCTGTGGTAAACGCCGTGGTGGCTGACATCCTTGAACACCTCGCGCCACTCCAGCTGGGTTTTGTCGGTGATATCCGCCAGTTCCTGCCACAGGCTCTCTTTGATCACGCGCATAAACACGCTGTCGGTAAACTCGTCCCGGCTCTCCTGATAGCTGCGAGCGAACTCCTCCAGATCGCGCCGCACCGCCTGCGTCACCTGCCGCACTTCGTCGCGCGTCAGATCTTCGGCCTCGTTCAAGCGCCGCTCCGCGCTGGCCACCAGTTCATCGATATCGCGTTCGCCGTTTTTCAGGCGTTCGCTCAGCGATGCCACCAATTCGCGGTAATACTGAGCAACCTTGTTCATAGACTCTCCTCAATAAACGCTGCGCCGGACTTGGCTGTAGGGATCCCCCCTAAGCTACTTGTTCTTATTTTAGCCGTAAATGACTGATGTCACTTGGCAAGACGCGGGATCCGCAGGTTGTGAGCCGCGTCATGACGGCGTTTTTTTTAAATGCGCTGAGTCAGGCGCTTGGAGTTGTTGCCGGGAGGTCTTATCAGCTATGCTATGCGGATCTACGAATACTAAATGTTCATTGCGTTGCCTCTGACCGGGGCAACGGTTTACACCTACAGGACCACCGGCCGCCATGCAAGAGCAATACCGTCCAGAAGACATAGAATCGAACGTACAGCTTCACTGGCAAGAGAAGCAGACTTTCAAAGTTACCGAAGACGACAGCAAGGAAAAGTACTACTGCCTATCCATGCTGCCTTACCCGTCCGGCCGACTGCACATGGGCCACGTTCGTAACTACACTATCGGCGACGTGATCTCGCGCTATCAGCGCATGCTGGGCAAAAACGTACTGCAGCCGATCGGCTGGGATGCGTTCGGCCTGCCGGCGGAAGGCGCAGCGGTGAAAAACAACACCGCGCCGGCCCCGTGGACCTACGACAACATCGAATACATGAAGAACCAGCTGAAACTGCTGGGCTTCGGCTACGACTGGGATCGCGAAATCGCCACCTGCCAGCCGGAATACTATCGCTGGGAACAGTGGTTCTTCACCAAGCTGTATGAAAAAGGCCTGGTCTACAAGAAGACTTCGGCGGTGAACTGGTGTCCGCACGATCTGACCGTGCTGGCCAACGAACAGGTTATCGACGGCTGCTGCTGGCGCTGCGACACCAAGGTCGAGCGTAAAGAGATCCCGCAGTGGTTCATCAAAATCACCGCTTACGCCGATCAGCTGCTGAACGATCTGGACACGCTTGAAAGCTGGCCGGAGCAGGTGAAAACCATGCAGCGCAACTGGATTGGCCGCTCCGAAGGAGTGGAAATCACCTTCGACGTGGCGGACAGCGAAGAGAAGCTGACGGTTTACACCACCCGCCCGGACACCTTCATGGGCGCCACCTACGTGGCGGTCGCCGCGGGCCACCCGCTGGCGCAACAGGGCGCGCGCAACAATCCGGCGCTGACCGAGTTCATCGACGAATGCCGCAACACCAAAGTGGCCGAAGCCGAAATGGCGACGATGGAGAAGAAAGGCATGCCGACCGGCCTGTTCGTTGTCCACCCGCTGAGCGGCGAGAAGCTGCCGGTATGGGTCGCCAACTTCGTGCTGATGGAATACGGCACCGGCGCCGTGATGGCGGTGCCGGCGCACGACCAGCGCGACTGGGAATTCGCCACCAAATATGATTTGCCGATCAAACCGGTGATCCTGAACCTCGACGGCAGCCAGCCTGACGTGAGCGCCGAAGCGATGACCGACAAAGGCGCGCTGTTCAACTCCGGCGAGTTCGACGGTCTGGACAATGAAGCGGGCTTCAACGCCATCGCCGACAAACTGGTCGCCAAAGGCGTCGGCCAACGCAAGGTCAACTACCGTCTGCGCGACTGGGGCGTTTCCCGTCAGCGTTACTGGGGCGCGCCAATCCCGATGGTGACCCTGGAAGACGGCACCGTAATGCCGACGCCGGAAGACCAGCTGCCGGTGATCCTGCCGGAAGACGTGGTCATGGACGGCATCACCAGCCCGATCAAGGCCGACCCTGAGTGGGCGAAGACCACCGTCGACGGCCAGCCGGCGCTGCGCGAAACCGACACCTTCGACACCTTTATGGAGTCCTCCTGGTACTACGCGCGCTACACCTGCCCGCAGTATGACCAGGGCATGCTGGATCCGGCCGCCGCCAACTACTGGCTGCCGGTCGATCAATATATCGGCGGCATCGAGCACGCCATCATGCACCTGATGTACTTCCGCTTCTTCCACAAGCTGATGCGCGATGCGGGCCTGGTGGATTCCGATGAACCGGCCAAGCGCCTGCTGTGTCAGGGCATGGTGCTGGCCGACGCCTTCTACTACACCGGCAACAGCGGCGAGCGCGTCTGGGTATCCCCGGTTGACGCCACCGTCGAGCGCGACGACAAGGGCCGCATCATCAAGGCCACCGATCCGCAAGGCCGTGAACTGGTCTATGCTGGCATGAGCAAAATGTCGAAGTCGAAGAACAACGGCATCGACCCGCAGGAGATGGTGGAAAAATACGGCGCGGACACCGTGCGTCTGTTCATGATGTTCGCTTCACCGGCAGAAATGACGCTGGAGTGGCAGGAATCCGGCGTGGAAGGGGCTAACCGCTTCCTGAAACGCGTGTGGAAACTGGCCTACGATCACGTGGAAAAAGGCGCGGTGCAGCCGCTGGACGTGGCGTCGCTGAACGAAGAGCAGAAAGCGCTGCGCCGCGATCTGCACAAAACCATCGCCAAAGTGACCGACGATATCGGCCGCCGTCAGACCTTCAACACCGCAATCGCCGCCGTGATGGAGCTGATGAACAAGCTGGCCCGCGCGCCGCAGGAGAGCGAGCAGGATCGCGCGCTGCTGCAAGAAGCGCTGCTGGCCGTGGTGCGCATGCTGTATCCGTTCACCCCTCACGTGTGCTTCACCCTGTGGCAGGCGCTGGGCGGCGAAGGCGACGTGGACACCGCGCCATGGCCGGTTGCCGACGAACAGGCGATGGTCGAGGACTCCAAGCTGGTGGTGGTGCAAGTGAACGGCAAGGTTCGCGCTAAAATCACCGTATCTGCCGATGCGACCGAAGAGCAAGTGCGCGCGCGCGCTGCCGAAGAGCATCTGGTGGCTAAATATCTGGACGGCGTCACGATTCGCAAAGTGATTTACGTTCCGGGCAAACTGCTTAACCTGGTTGTGGGTTAACACAAGGAGGAGTTGTGCGACAACGTATTCTGACGCTGTTGCTGGGGTTGGCGGTGCTGGTCACCGCCGGCTGCGGTTTTCACCTGCGTGGCACCACGCAGGTGCCTAATGAAATGAAAACGCTGATCCTGGACAGTTCGGATCCTTACGGGCCATTGACGCGCGCGGTGCGTGAGCAGCTGCGTTTGAACGCCGTGACCATCGTCAGCGATCCGAAGCGTAAAGACGTGCCTTCCCTGCGCATCGTCGGCGCGACGGAAAGCCAGGATACCGCCTCGATCTTCCAGGACGGTAAAACCGCCGAGTACCAGCTGGTGCTGACCGTGCAGGCGCAGGTGCTGCTCCCGGGCCACGACCTGTATCCGCTGTCGGTGAAAGTGTTCCGTTCGTTCTTCGACAACCCGCTGACCGCGCTGGCCAAGGACTCCGAACAGGAGATCATTCGCCAGGAAATGCGTGAGCAGGCAGCGCAACAACTGGTGCGCAAACTGCTGACCGTGCACGCGGCGGAAGAAGAAAACCGGCAGAAAGCCGCTGCCGCCGGCGAACGAGCGGCAAGCCAAACCGCACAATGATCCGCATTTATCCGGAACAACTTGCCGCGCAGCTCCGAGAGGGGCTGCGCGCTTGTTATTTATTGAGCGGCAATGAACCGCTGCTGCTGCAGGAAAGCCAGGATTTACTCCGGCAGGCCGCGCAACAGCAGCAGTTCAGCGAGCACTACAGCATTTCCCTCGACGCCCATACTGACTGGGACGCCATCTTCGGCATCTGCCAGGCGATGAGCCTGTTCGCCAGCCGCCAGACGCTGCTGCTGATCTTCCCGGAAAACGGCCCGACGGCGCCGATCGGTGAGCAGTTGAGCAAACTCGCCACGCTGCTGCACGAGGATATTTTGCTGATCCTGCGCGGCCCGCGCCTCACCAAAGCGCAGGAAAACAGCGCCTGGTTCAAGGCGCTCAGCCCACACGGCGCTCTCGTCAGTTGCCAGACGCCTGAACAGGCGCAGCTGCCGCGCTGGGTCGCCGCGCGCGCCAAAGCGATGAAGCTGGAGTTGGACGACGCGGCCAATCAGCTGCTGTGTTACTGCTACGAAGGCAACCTGCTGGCGCTGTCGCAGGCGCTGGAGCGGCTGTCGCTGCTGCACCCGGACGGCAAGCTCACGCTGCCGCGCGTCGAGCAGGCGGTGAACGACGCCGCCCACTTCACGCCGTTCCACTGGCTGGATGCCCTGCTGGCCGGCAAGAGCAAGCGCGCCTGGCATATTTTGCAGCAGTTGCAGCAAGAGGACGTGGAGCCGGTGATCCTGCTGCGCACCCTGCAGCGCGAACTACTGCTGCTGCTGACGCTGCAGCGCCGCATGGCGTCTGCGCCGCTGCGCTCGCTGTTCGATCAGCACAAGGTCTGGCAGAACCGCCGCCCGTTGGTGACCCAGGCGTTGCAACGCCTGTCCGGCCCCCAGCTGCAGCAGGCGGTACAGCTGCTGACGCAAATCGAGCTGACCCTCAAGCAGGACTATGGCCAGTCGGTCTGGCCGGAACTGGAAACCCTGTCGATGCTGCTGTGCGGCAAACCCCTGGCCACGAGTTTTAGCGATGCCCACTAACCCGGAACACCCCACCGTTTTGCACGCGCTGTTCGGCGGCACCTTTGATCCGATCCACTACGGCCACCTGCGGCCGGTGGAGGCGCTGGCCGCCGAAGTGGGCCTGAATCGCGTCACGCTGCTGCCTAACCATGTGCCGCCGCACCGCCCGCAGCCGGAGGCCAATGCGCAACAGCGCCTGAAGATGGTCGAGCTGGCGATCGCCGGCAACCCGCTGTTTGCGGTCGACGATCGCGAACTGCACCGCACCACGCCCTCCTACACCATCGAGACGTTGGAAACGATTCGTAAAGAGCGTGGCGCCGCCCAGCCGCTGGCGTTTATTATTGGCCAGGACTCGCTGCTGACGCTGCATAAGTGGCACCGCTGGCAGGCGCTGTTGGACGTCTGCCACCTGCTGGTGCTGGCGCGCCCGGGCTATAACGATCGCATGGACACGCCGGAACTGCAGCAGTGGCTGGAACGCCATCGCACCGCCGACCCGGCGCTGCTCAGCCGTCGCCCGCACGGCCATATCTATCTGGCCGATACGCCGGAGCTGGAAATTTCCGCCACCGAGATCCGCCAGCGCCGCCATCAGGGCCTCAACTGCGACGACCTGCTGCCGCGCCCGGTGCAGCGCTATATCGAGTTACAGGGTTTATATCGCTAGTGAAAGGTGCGTGATATACTGCGCCGCTATTTTTCAGGTATCCGCTGAAAACCCCGGAAACCTTAGCTGGCCGGGCAGTCACCAGTTAGCTGGCTTTCAGCGGCAGCCTGCCGAAACCATTATCCGGTTACGCCGCGACGCGCGCATTTTGCCCGCCGCAGCCGACTGAACAGAACACACCCGAGGGGGAACCTTTGCAAGGTAAAGCGCTCCAAGATTTCGTCATCGATAAAATCGATGATCTGAAAGGCCAAGACATTGTCGCTCTGGACGTCCAGGGCAAATCCAGCATCACCGATTGCATGATCATCTGCACCGGCACCTCAACGCGCCACGTGATGTCGATCGCCAGCCACGTGGTGCAGGAATCCCGCGCCGCGGGCATGGAGCTGTACGGCATGAAAGGCCAGGAAGCCTCCGACTGGATCGTGGTCGATCTGGGCGAAGTGATCGTGCACGTGATGCAGGAAGAGAGCCGTCGCCTGTACGAGCTGGAAAAACTCTGGAGCTAAGCGGTGAAACTGCAATTGGTGGCGGTCGGCACCAAAATGCCAGACTGGGTGCAAACCGGCTTTATGGATTACCTGCACCGCTTTCCCAAAGACATGCCGTTTGAGTTGACCGAGATCCCGGCCGGCAAACGCGGCAAAAACGCCGACATCAAGCGCATTCTGGACAAGGAAGGCGAACAGATGCTGGCGGCGGTGGGCAAAGGCAACCGCATCGTTACGCTGGATATCCCAGGCACGCCGTGGGAAACGCCGCAGCTGGCGCAGCAGCTTGAGCGCTGGAAGCAGGATGGCCGCAATGTCAGCTTGCTGATCGGCGGCCCGGAAGGGCTGGCGCCCGCCTGCAAAGCCGCTGCCGAGCAGAGCTGGTCGCTTTCTCCGTTGACGCTGCCGCATCCTTTGGTGCGCGTCCTGGTGGCCGAAAGCCTCTACCGCGCCTGGAGTATTACAACAAATCATCCTTACCACCGGGAATAGCCGGTGGTGACCGTGACAGAGTGAAATAAAGCAGCGGGATGAAAATAGAACGTAACCCTTTTCGCGACTATACGGCTGAATCCGCCCTGTTTGTACGCCGCGCCCTGGTGGCGTTCCTGGTCATCCTGGTGCTGTCCGGCATCCTGATCGCCAACCTGTATAATCTGCAAGTGGTCCGCGTCGAGGATTACCGCACCCGTTCCAACGAAAACCGCATCAAGCTGGTGCCCATCGCGCCCAGCCGCGGCATTATCTACGATCGCAACGGCACCCCGCTGGCGCTCAACCGCACCATTTATCAGCTGGAGCTGATGCCGGAGAAGGTCGACGATCTCAAGGCCACGCTGCAGGCGCTGCGCACGGTGGTCGATCTGACTGACGACGACATCGCCAATTTCGAAAAAGAGCGCAAGCGCTCGCGCCGTTTCGTCTCCATTCCGGTGAAAACCGCGCTGACCGAGGTGCAGGTCGCCCGCTTTGCGGTCAATCAGTTCCGCTTCCCCGGCGTGGAAGTGAAAGGCTATCAGCGCCGCTACTATCCTTACGGATCCGCCCTCACCCACGTCACCGGCTATGTGTCGAAGATCAACGACCGCGACGTTGAACGTCTGGACAAAGACGGCAAGCTGGCCAACTACGCCGCCACCCACGATATCGGCAAACTGGGCATCGAACGCTATTACGAAGACACGCTGCACGGCAAAACCGGTTACGAAGAGGTTGAAGTCAACAACCGCGGCCGGGTGATCCGCCAATTGCACGAGCAGCCGCCTTCCGCCGGCCAGGACGTCTACCTGACGCTCGATCTTGATCTGCAGCGCTATATCGAACAGCTGCTGGTTGGCAGCCGCGCCGCGGTGGTGGTGAGCGATCCGCGCACCGGCGCCATCCTGGCGATGGTGTCCAATCCGAGCTACGATCCGAACCTGTTCGTGGACGGCATTTCCAGCAAGGACTATCAGGGTCTGCTGAACGATCCGAATCGCCCGCTGATCAACCGCGCCACGCAGGGGGTTTATCCGCCCGCGTCGACGGTGAAACCTTATATCGCCGTGTCGGCACTCAGCGCCGGGGTGATTACCAAGAACACCGTAGTGTTCGATCCCGGCTGGTGGCAACTGCCCGGCTCGGAAAAACGCTTTCGCGACTGGAAAAAATGGGGTCACGGCCGCCTGAACGTCACCAAAGCGCTGGAAGAATCCGCGGATACCTACTTCTATCAGGTCGCCTATGATATGGGGATCGATCGGCTGTCGAGCTGGCTGACCAAATTCGGTTACGGCCAGTACACCGGCATCGATCTGGCCGAAGAGCGCTCCGGCCTGATGCCGACGCGCGAATGGAAGCTGAAACGCTATAAAAAACCGTGGTATCAGGGCGACACCATTCCGGTGGGCATCGGCCAGGGTTACTGGACCGCCACGCCGATCCAGATGGCCAAGGCGCTGAACACCCTGATCAACGACGGTACCGTCAAAACGCCGCACCTGCTGCAGAGCACCCGCGTCAACGGCGCGCTGGTGCCGTTCAAACAGGAAGAGAACACGCAGATCGGCGATATTCACTCCGGCTTCTGGGAAATCGCCAAAGACGGCATGTACGGTGTGGCCAACCGTCCGAACGGGACGGCGCGCAAGTACTTTGCGGACGCATCTTATAAAGCCGCGGCGAAATCGGGCACCGCACAGGTCTTCGGTTACGAAACCTACAACGCCCATAAACTGGCGGAGCACCTGCGCGATCACAAGCTGATGACCGCCTTTGCGCCGTTCAACAACCCGACGGTGTCGGTCGCCATCATTCTGGAAAACGGCGGCTCCGGTCCGGCGGTGGGCACCATCACCCGCCAGATCCTCGACCATATTCTGCTGGGCGACAACAATACGCAATTGCCAAGCGAGGCCCCGCTGCCGCCTGGCGTAGAAGGTGACTAAGGTAGAACATGACTGAAAGCCAACAAAAAGGCTCGATCTGGACCAAAATCCACATCGATCCGACGTTCCTGCTGCTGATCCTGGCTCTGCTGGTCTACAGCGCCTTCGTGATGTGGAGCGCCAGCGGCCAAGACATCGGCATGATGGAGCGCAAGATCGGGCAGATCGTCATGGGGCTGATCGTGATGGCCGTCATGGCGCAGATCCCGCCGCGCGTGTACGAAAGCTGGGCGCCCTATCTGTATATCTTCTGCGTGATTTTGCTGATCCTGGTGGACGCCTTCGGGCAGATCAGTAAAGGCGCGCAGCGCTGGCTGGATCTCGGCGTGGTGCGCTTCCAGCCGTCGGAAATCGCCAAGATCGCCGTGCCGCTGATGGTGGCGCGATTTATGAACCGCGATGTCTGCCCGCCTTCGCTGAAAAACACCGCCATCGCGCTGGTGCTGATCTTCCTGCCGACGCTACTGGTGGCCGCGCAGCCGGATCTCGGCACGTCGATCCTGATCGCCGCCTCCGGCCTGTTCGTGCTGTTTCTGTCGGGCATGAGCTGGAAACTGATCGCCGTCGCCGCCGTCGCGCTGGCGGCCTTTATCCCGGTGCTGTGGTTCTTCCTGATGCACGGCTATCAGCGCGACCGCGTGATGATGCTGCTCGATCCGGAAAGCGACCCGCTCGGCGCCGGTTATCACATCATTCAATCCAAGATCGCCATCGGCTCCGGCGGCCTGTCCGGCAAGGGCTGGCTGCACGGCACCCAGTCGCAGCTGGAGTTCCTGCCGGAGCGCCATACCGACTTTATCTTCGCCGTGTTGGCCGAAGAGCTGGGGCTGATCGGGGTACTGGTGCTGCTGGCGCTCTACCTGCTGGTGATCATTCGCGGGCTGATGATCGCCGCCAAGGCGCAAACCACCTTCGGCCGCGTGATGGTCGGCGGCTTGATGCTGATTTTGTTCGTTTATGTCTTTGTTAACATCGGTATGGTCAGTGGCATTTTGCCGGTAGTTGGCGTACCTTTGCCTCTGGTCAGTTACGGGGGTTCGGCGCTGATAGTGTTGATGGCCGGTTTCGGCATCATCATGTCGATCCACACGCATCGGAAAATGCTGTCTAAAAGTTTATAAGAGGTGAGTAATGCGTAAGGAATGGCTTTGGATCGGCGTCGCGGCGGTGTTGCTCTCCGCCTGTACCGCCCCGACCACGGAACAGCAACCCCCTCCGCAGCCGTACAACGGCCCGGTGGTGGAAATCGGCGGCGTCGAGCCTCAATATGAACCCTATAACCCTAATAACATGCAGGATTATAAGGTTAATGGCGATACTTACCGCATCGTAAAAGATCCGCAGAACTTCTCGCAGACCGGCCTGGCGGCCTGGTATGGCGAAGAGGCCAACGGCAACACCACCGCGCTGGGCGAGCAGTTCGATCCTAATGGCCTGACTGCGGCCCACCCAACGCTGCCGATCCCAAGCTACGTGCGCGTCACCAATCTGGCCAACGGCCGTCAGTTGGTGGTGCGCGTCAACGATCGCGGGCCTTACACCAAGGGCCGTATCATCGATCTGTCGAAAGCCGCCGCCGATCGCCTCAACCTGTCCAACAACACCAAGGTCAAGGTCGATTTCATCAACGTGGCGCCGGACGGCACGCTGAGCGGCCCTGGCACCATCGGCACCATCGTGGCGAAACAGAGCTACGCATTGCCGGCGCGCCCGGATCTTGGCTCCAGCGGCATGGGCACCCCGATCCAACAGGACGTGCCGGTCGCCAGCGGCGCGGCGGTGCGCCCTATTGATAACAGCACCCTGCGCACCGATGACGACGCGCCTGCGAATGCCGGCAACGCCGCCAACGGCCGCAGTGGTTTCCTCGGCGCGCCAAGCGCATTACCGGCCGGCGTGCTGGAAAGTGCCGAGCCTGAAGCCGCCGCAGTAGCCGCACCGGTCGCGGCCGGCGCTGCCGCTGCCGGCATGGCTGCCGCTTCCTCCTCCGGCGGCTACGTGGTGCAGGTCGGTGCGTTGAGCAGCGCCGAGCGCGCCCAGAGCTGGCAGCAAAGCCTGAGCCAACAGTTTGGCGTACCGGGCAAAGTAGCGGCCAACGGCAATGTTTACCGCGTCCAGCTCGGCCCGTTCAGCAGCCGTCAGCAGGCGGCCCAACTGCAACAACGCCTGGCCAGCGAAGCGCAACAACAGTCTTTCGTTACTGCTGCACCCTGAGCGTTAAACCCGGCGGGCATTCACGGCTGTTAAGCGGTTATTTAGCTGAAACATTTTCTTGCAGCTAAAAGGGCACTAACCGCAATTAGTCAGATGAATGGATAATGCCTGCCGGGATCGCATCTGCTATAGTGTGGCTCGTTTTTTAACTTTACTTTCACGGATGTTGTAGTCCCGATCATGAAACAAGTAACTTCTTTTCGCTTAATCAAAAGCATCGCACTCGGCACCGTTATCGCAATGAGCGCAGCCTCCGTTGCACATGCCGATGACGTTAACATCAAAACCATGATCCCAGGTGTCCCGCAGATCGATGCGGAAGCGTACATCCTGATTGATTACAACTCCGGCAAGGTGCTGGCCGAGATGAACGCCGATGCGCGTCGCGATCCGGCCAGCCTGACCAAAATGATGACCAGCTACGTCATCGGCCAGGCGCTGAAAGCGGGTAAAATCGGCCAGGACGATCTGGTGACCGTCGGCCAGGACGCCTGGGCGACCGGCAACCCGGTGTTCAAAGGTTCCTCGCTGATGTTCCTGAAGCCGGGCGATCGCGTGCCGGTCTCCAAACTGACCCGCGGCATCAACCTGCAGTCCGGTAACGACGCCTGCGTGGCGATGGCCGACTACGTCGCCGGCAGCCAGGATGCGTTCGTCAACCTGATGAACACCTACGTCAGCAAGCTGGGCCTGCAGAACACTCACTTCCAGACGGTACACGGCCTGGATGCCCAGGGCCAGTACAGCTCGGCGCGCGACATGGCGCTGATCGGCCAGGCGCTGATCCGCGACGTGCCGGAAGAGTACGCGATTTACAAAGAAAAAGAGTTCACTTTCAACAATATCCGCCAGATGAACCGCAACGGTCTGCTGTGGGATAACAGCCTGAACGTCGACGGCATCAAAACCGGCCACACCGACGCGGCGGGTTACAACCTGGTGGCTTCGGCGACCGAAGGCCAGATGCGTCTGATCTCCGCCGTGATGGGCGGCCGCACCTACAAAGGCCGCGAAGCCGAGAGCAAGAAACTGCTGACCTGGGGCTTCCGCTTCTTCGAAACCGTGGCGCCGCTGAAAGTCGGTAAAGAGTTCGCCTCCGAGCCGGTCTGGTTCGGCGATGCCGATCGCGTTGAGCTGGGCGTGGATAAAGACGTCTACCTGACCATCCCGCGCGGCCGCATGAAAGATCTGAAGGCCAGCTATGTGCTGAACACGCCGGAAATTCACGCGCCGCTGGCGAAAAACCAGGTGGTGGGCAGCATCAACTTCCAGCTGGACGGCAAAACCATCGACCAGCGTCCGCTGGTGGTGATGAACGAAGTGAAAGAAGGTGGTTTCTTCAGCCGCATCGTGGACTACATCAAACTGATGTTCCACCACTGGTTCGGTTAACGGTTGAAACGGGCGAAATTGCCCCCATATACTGAATAACATTAACTCCCGCCCCGGCGGGAGTTATAATTTATAGATTAGCTAGCACTCTGGAGCGCACGCACATGCAAAAAACTAAACTGAACGAACTGCTCGAATTCCCTTGCTCGTTTACCTACAAGGTGATGGGCCTGGCGCAGCCTGAGCTGGTTGACCAGGTAGTTGAAGTGGTGCAGCGCCATGCGCCGGGCGATTACAACCCGCAGGTTAAGCCAAGCAGCAAAGGCAACTACCACTCGGTCTCCATCACCATCAACGCCACTCACATCGAGCAGGTCGAAACCCTGTACGAGGAGTTGGGCAACATTGAAATTGTTCGCATGGTGCTGTAATTCCAGCATAAAACCCTGCTTATCAACCCGGGATGGCGCAGCGTCTTCCCGGGTTGCGCATTTTTGGTCAGCGAAAGGCTGGCCGCCAGCCGGAGCGCCCGGTATAATGGCTTTACCACTTCTGTAACCTGACGATGACTCTTTTGCAACCAGACAAGATCATTTTGCGTCAGCTGGGGTTGCAGCCCTACGCGCCTGTATCCCAAGCCATGCATAACTTCACCGACAGTCGTACCGAGACTACGCCGGACGAGCTGTGGCTGGTGCAGCATCACCCGGTATTCACCCAGGGCCAGGCCGGCAAAGCCGAACACGTGCTGATGCCCGGCGATATCCCGGTTGTCCAGAGCGATCGCGGCGGCCAGGTGACCTACCACGGGCCGGGCCAGCAGGTGATGTACGTGATGGTCGATCTGAAGCGCAATAAGGTCGGCGTACGCCAATTGGTCACGGCGATAGAAGATACGGTTATCAACACCCTCGCCCACTTCCGCCTCGCATCGCGCGCCCGTCCGGATGCGCCCGGCGTGTACGTGGGGGAGCAGAAAATCTGTTCGTTGGGTTTGCGGATCCGCAAAGGCAGCTCATTCCACGGCCTGGCCCTGAATGTGGCGATGGATCTCAGCCCCTTCCAACGCATCAACCCTTGCGGTTACGCCGGCATGCAGATGACGCAGGTCAGCGCGCTGGCGCCCGGCGTTGGCATTGAAGACATACACCCAATCCTGGTACAGGAATTTGTTCATTTACTCGGCTACCAGACGGTCGAGCTTCGTAACTGGAACCTGCACGATTATGAGTAAACCAATTCAGATGGAACGCGGCGTCAAATACCGCGATGCTGACAAAATGGCGCTGATCCCGGTCAAAACGGTGGTCACCGAACGGCAGGAGCTGTTGCGTAAACCCGAGTGGATGAAGATCAAACTGCCTGCCGACTCTACGCGCATTCAGGGCATCAAAGCCGCGATGCGTAAAAACGGCCTGCACTCCGTCTGTGAGGAAGCCTCGTGCCCTAACCTGTCCGAGTGTTTCAACCACGGTACCGCCACCTTTATGATCCTCGGCGCCATCTGCACCCGTCGCTGCCCGTTCTGCGACGTGGCTCACGGCCGCCCGATCGCGCCGGACGCCAACGAGCCGGAAAAGCTGGCGCAAACCATCGCCGACATGGCGCTGCGTTATGTGGTGATCACCTCGGTTGACCGCGACGATCTGCGCGACGGCGGCGCTCAGCACTTTGCCGACTGCATCTCGGCCATCCGCGCCAAGAGCCCGAACATCAAAATTGAAACGCTGGTGCCGGACTTCCGCGGCCGTATGGATCGCGCGCTGGAGATCCTCACCGCCACGCCGCCGGACGTGTTCAACCACAACCTGGAAAACGTGCCGCGCGTATACCGCCAGGTGCGCCCGGGCGCCAACTACGAGTGGTCGTTGAAGCTGCTGGAGCGCTTTAAAGAAGCGCACCCGGATATCCCGACCAAATCCGGCCTGATGGTTGGCCTGGGCGAAACCAACGCGGAAATCATTGAAGTGATGCGCGATCTGCGTCGCCACGGCGTGACCATGCTGACGCTGGGCCAGTACCTGCAGCCGAGCCGTCACCACCTGCCGGTGCAGCGCTACGTCAGCCCGGCCGAGTTTGACGAGATGAAAGAAGAAGCGATGGCGATGGGCTTCACCCATGCCGCCTGTGGCCCGTTCGTGCGTTCGTCTTACCACGCCGATCTGCAGGCCAAAGGGATGGAAGTGAAATAACGCGTAATAGTTTGTTACGCTAAAGACGGCGAAAACGCCAAAAAACGGATGTCCGCAAGGCATCCGTTTTTTATTGTGCGCCATCAGACGAGATTAAACGTCTTTCTTCTCGACGCTCTGCTGCGCGGACTGGCTTTCGGCGGCATTGTTGCCGGCGGCCGGCGGCGTACTGTCGTCGCCTACGGCTTTTTTAAAGCCTTTCAGCGCCGCGCCAAGATCGGCGCCGAGCGTGCGCAGTTTGCTGGTGCCGAACAGTAAAATCACCAACACCGCAATCACCAGAAGTTTGGTAATGCTGATACCTTCCATACTCACCTTCTTATCATAGAGCGCTGCGTGAACAGCGAGAAAAACTGACCTTGCCTGCGAATATTTAGCGACTTTCCTTCAGCTCGCACAACCGCAACATGTAACAGAGTGAGATCCGTCGCAGGAATGCCACACGGCTTCACGGCGTGAATCCCAGACTATTCTTAGTTTATCACCCGCATGCTACTCTGCCGTGATGCTTATCAGGGAGATGCCGGATGTATATTGCTCCACCCATTTTCGATGCCCGAAAATCCGGCCTCAGCTTCGCCAAACGCACCTATCTGCCCCGCGTCGCCGGTCTGGGGCTCGGCTTTATCTGCGTTTGCGCCGCGCTCTACCCCTTGGCTCCGCCCACGGCGGTCTGGCTCTTGCTGGCCTTTCACGGCTTTCTCTGGCCGCATCTCGCGTACCGCCTGGCCTGCCGCGCCAAAGATCCGTTCAAAGCCGAAATTCGCAACCTGTTGATCGACTCCGCTTTCGGCGGCTTCTGGGCGGCGATGATGGCGTTCAACGCGCTGCCCGCCATCGTCATCCTGTCGATGATGAGCATGAATAACATCGCTTCAGCCGGCAAAGCGCTGTTTGTCAAAGGATTGGCCATTCAACTGGCTACGGCGATGCTCACCGCCGCGCTGCTCGGCTTCCCATTTCACCCGCACAGCACGGCGCTGCAAATCTATCTGTGCCTGCCGATGATCTACCTTTATCCGACGCTGCTTGGGCTGGTGACCTACCGCACCGCCAAACGGTTGGCGGAAAAGAAACAGGAGCTGCAGCGCATCAGCACCCGCGATGGGCTGACCGGCCTGTATAACCGCCGCCACTGGGAGCACCTGCTGCATCGCCAGTTCGACAGCTGCCGCCGCTACCAGGACAACGCCACGCTGATCCTGATGGATATCGATCGCTTCAAAACCATCAACGACACCTTCGGCCATCCGCTGGGAGATGAAGCCCTGGCGGCGTTGGCGGAAGAGCTGCTGATCGGCATGCGCAACGTGGATATCGTCGGGCGCTACGGCGGCGACGAGTTTGGCGCAGTGCTGCCGAACACCAGCGCTGAACAGGCGGAAATCGTTCTGCGCCGTATCCAGCAGCGGCTGGACGCGGTCAGCTTCAAGGAGGCGCCGCAGCTGCGGCTGCAGATCAGCGCCGGCATCGCTAACTTCCACCCCGCGCTGGGCGGCTATCTGGACTGGCTGAAAGCGGCCGACGGCGCGCTCTATCGGGCGAAGCAGAATGGCCGCAACCGGCTGGAAACGGCAGCGCCGCCAGGGGAGTAACTTACTGACTTAATAACTTGGCAAAATACTTCGGCGCTTCGACAAAGCCTTCACGCCGGTAAAACGCATGCGCCCGCTCGCGGCGGCTGTGGCAATGGACTTCCAGCCGATCGCAGCCGCGACGGTGCGCCAGCGCCTCGCCTGCCGCCAGCAACCGCCGCCCTACGCCCGCGCCGCGCGCCCGATCGTCGACGCAAAAATAGCTGATGCGGCCAATGTCGCCGGCCAACGCCAACTGCGGCAGAAAATGCAGCGACAACACGCCCAGCACTTGTTCGCCCTGCTCCGCCACCAGCAACGCCTCGTCCGGGTGCGCCAGAAGTTGGTGCATCCGCTGTGTCAGAAACGCCTCGGTGCCAGGATAATCCAGCGCCGCCATTAATTCAGCGATAGCGTGCCGGTCGCTCAGACGCGCCGTTCTGATTTCCATCCGTTTTACCTCGCAGAGTGTCGATACTACAAAATAGGCGGCATTAGGTGTAACATCCACCGGGTGCGGCGAAAAAGGCCGTGCGGCACGCTGGAGATGACATTCCTCCCTAACCGCCTTCACAGGCTGATGATGTCTACGTAACCTCTCGGAGAGAGGCGCGTAGCGTTACGCCTGTCCCTTTCCGAGCCTCGTGAATTTCTCTGATTGAAAGGTAGTTGCCCCATGTTGAGCTCTTTACTGGCCGTATTTATCGGCGGCGGCGTCGGCAGCGTTTTGCGCTGGGCGGTAAGTATGAAAATGAATCCGCTGAACGCCCACATTCCGCTCGGTACGCTGATGGTCAATCTGATCGGTGGTTTTATCATCGGCCTGGCGATGGCGATTTTCACCCGCATGACGCATCTGGATCCCACCTGGAAATTACTGATCACCACCGGATTCTGCGGCGGCCTGACCACCTTCTCCACCTTTTCGCTGGAGGTGGTATACCTGATGCAGGACGGCCGCTTCGGCTGGGCGCTGGCCAACATGCTGCTCAACCTGGCCGGCTCGCTAGCGATGACGCTGCTGGCCTTCATGCTGGTGATGTGGGTCAACGGGCGCTAAGCCCTTAATGTTTCCTTAATCTTGCATGCGCATAATCTCATCCAGTACCCCTGACTGGATGAGAAATCGCTATGTTTAGCCTGCCGAAAACCGCCGCCGAAGCGATCGCCGTTGCGCTGTGCGTGCTGATCGTCGCCACCTTTATCAAATCCTACCTGTTCGCTTAAACGCCTTTTATCGCAGCACGCGTTCATCTTGCGTCTTTCCGGTCGGTTACACTACAATTGAGAATGAACGTTCACACCCAAAAATGTGAACCCGGCTCACGCGTAGCAAAGGATCGGGCAGATGCTCCCCCCCAACGACAGTAAACAGGCCAAGGTGCAGGCGCGCCGCGATCAGATCGTCGAAGCGGCGAAAACCAGCTTTCGCCGCCACGGCTTCCACGCCGCCAGCATGGCGGAGATCGCCCAAGGCTCGCAGCTTAGCGTCGGGCAAATCTATCGCTATTTCGCCAATAAAGACGCGATCATCGAAGAGATCGTCAACCGCATCATCACCAGCAAGATGCAGCGCCTGGAAAACCTTGGCGATCACATCAACCTGATCGCCGGTACGCTGGCGGCGCGCACGCTGTTTCAGCAACCGGGCGAGAGCGAAACCGATCACATGCTGATGCTGGAAGTGACCGCCGAGGCCACGCGCAACCCGGTGGTGGCCAAATTGCTCAGCGATGCGGAAGCGCGGCTGTTTCGCCACGTGTGCCACAACCTGCAGCGGCTGTATCCCGATTTCAGCGCGGAAGAGATCGCCGCCCGGGTGGAGTTTATCGCCGTCATGAGCGAAGGCACCGGTTACCGTATCCTTACCACGCAAAAAGCCGATGCGTCCCTGCTGCGCGATCTGTATCAGCAGGCCATTTCTCACCTGTTCAGGAAATCTTAATCTCCCATGACCAAACACTTAGCCAGACAACGTCTGGTGTACGCCGTCGTGCTTGGCCTGTTGGCCGCGCTGGGGCCGCTGTGCACCGATCTCTATCTGCCCGCCCTGCCGGAAATGGCGGGCGAGCTGAATACCTCCACCGCCGCCGCTCAGCTCAGCCTGACCGCCGGGCTGCTCGGCCTGGGCGTCGGCCAGCTGATTTTCGGCCCTTACAGCGACAAACTGGGCCGTATGCGCCCACTGCTGCTGTCGCTGATCCTGCTGCTGGGCGCTTCGCTGTGGTGCGCACTGGCGCCCACCATTGACCAATTGCTGATCGCCCGCCTGCTCCAGGGCATCGCCGGCGCCGGCGGCGCGGTGATTTCTCGCGCCATTGCTCGCGATCTGTACGCCGGCCATGAGCTGACCCGTTTCTTCGCCTTGCTGATGCTGGTTAACGGCCTGGCGCCGATCGTCGCGCCGGTGCTGGGCGGCGTGATGCTGCAGGTGATGAACTGGCGCGGCATCTTCGGCGTACTGGCGGCCATCGCGGTGCTGCTGTTCAGCCTGTCGGCGCTGAAGCTGCGCGAATCCCTGCCGGTAGAGCGCCGCAGCCAGGGCGGTATCCTGGCGATGCTGATGTCACTCGGCGGGTTGCTGACCCAGCGCTATTTTATGGGGCTGTGCCTGACGCAGGGCTTCGTAATGGCCGGCATGTTCGCCTATATCGGCGCTTCGCCTTTCGTCTTGCAGCAGATCTACGGCCTCAGCCCGCAGATGTTCAGCCTGTGCTTCGCCATTAACGGCGTCGGGCTGATCATTGCGGCGCAGCTGGCCAGCCGTCTCAGTTCACGTTGGGGGGAACGCCGGGTGTTGAGGGGCGGGTTAACGCTGGCGGCCGTCGCATCGCTGCTGCTGTTGTTGGCCGCCGCGCTGCATGCGCCGTTGGTCGTGTTGCTGGTGCCGCTGTTCTTCTCGGTGGCGGTGATCGGCATCGTCGGCCCGACCGCCTCGTCGCTGGCGATGCAAAGCCAGGGGGACAAAGCCGGCAGCGCGTCGGCCTTGATCGGCGTGTGCATGTTCGCGCTCGGCGCCTGCGCCGTGCCGCTCACCGGGCTGGGCGGCACCTCAGGCCTGTCGATGGCGCTGACCATCGTCGGCTGTTACGCCATCGCCATCCTGCTGTTCAGCCAGTTGGCCCGCCGCAGCGAAGCATAACGCGCCCAATAAAAAACCCGCTCAATGAGCGGGTTTTAAGAAATTCAGCTACGCAGCTTAGATAGCAGTAACGTTAGCGGCAGATGGGCCTTTGGCACCGTTCGTGATTTCAAATTCTACACGCTGGCCTTCAGCAAGCGTTTTGAAACCGTTGCTAACGATGGCAGAGAAGTGAACGAAAACGTCCTTGCTACCATCTTCCGGAGTAATGAAACCGAAGCCCTTGGATTCATTAAACCACTTAACGCTACCTTTAATCTTAGACATCAAACTTACCTTTAACGTGAATGAAAGACACAAAACCTGTGTCGATTACAGTACAGCAAGCAGGCAGGATTTTGTCCACCACCGCGATCACAGAAATCCGATAAAGAGTGAAAAAATCCGTGTTGCCCGGTGTAAATGCATTGCACCGGTTGCGATACGTTACCGTTCCAGGCCAATCTTCTCCCTGCGCCGGCGAACAACGCGCGAACGCCTAAACCTGCCCTTTCCCCCATCGTTGACGCGCCGTGCAGACACAATCGCTATGAAATATAACCAGATGGTCTTTTTGCTTCGGCGGCCCCTGCACTAGGGTTAGGGTTTATTTCCCACTGTGAGCCAAGCCTATGACCAGCCAGTTGGCAGACAAGATCATCGCCTATCGGCGTGAACTGCACCAAAATCCGGAGCTTTCCAATCACGAATTCGCCACCACCGCCCGCCTGACCCGCTGGCTGCAAGAGGCGGGCATTCGTATTCTGCCGTTGGCGCTGAAAACCGGCGTCGTGGCGGAGATCGGCAGCGGCAAGGGGCCGATCATCGCCCTGCGCGGCGACATCGACGCCCTGCCAATCGACGAAATCGCCGACGTGCCCTTCAGCTCGCAAAACAGCGGCGTGATGCACGCCTGCGGCCACGACTTTCACACCTCGGTGATGCTCGGCGCCGCGCACCTGCTCAAAGCGCGTGAGGCCGAGCTGCCCGGCACGGTGCGCATCTTCTTCCAGCCGGCGGAAGAGACCTTCAACGGCGCCCGGCACCTGATCGACGCCGGCGCGCTGGATAACGTCGCGGCGGTATTTGGTCTGCATAACGCGCCGGAGCTGCCCACCGGCACCTTCGCCACCCGCGCCGGGCCGTTCTACGCCAACGTCGATCGCTTCCAGATCCGCATCACCGGCAAAGGCGCCCACGCCGCCAAACCGGAACAGGGCGTCGATACCATCGTCACCGCCAGCCAGATCGTCGGCGCGCTGCAGACGCTGCCCAGCCGCAGCTTCAGCTCGCTGGAATCGCTGGTGGTGAGCGTAACGCGCATCGAAGGCGGAAATACCTGGAACGTGCTGCCGCAAACCGTCGAGCTGGAAGGCACGGTGCGCACTCACAGCGACGCGGTGCGACGCCAGGTGCCGGATAAAATTCGCCAGGTGATCGACGGCGTCGCCGCCGCGCTCGGCGCGCAGGCCGAACTCCACTGGCAGCCGGGACCGCCGGCGGTGATCAACGACGCCCATTGGGCGGCGTTCAGCAAAACCGTCGCCGCCGAAGCCGGCTACCGGGTCGAAGAGGCGGAGCTGCAGATGGGCGGCGAAGATTTCGCGCTGTATCTGCATCACGTGCCGGGCGCGTTCGTCAGCATCGGCTCCGCCAGCGAATTCGGACTGCATCATCCGCGTTTCAATCCCGATGAGCGCGCCCTCTTCCCTGCCGCCCACTATTTTTCGCTGCTGGCGGAGCGCACGCTGCAACAATTAACCACCGCAGCGAAAAAAGCCCTCAGCAACGCCTGAATAACGTGAAATAGTATTTCTCCGACGCCGCTGATGCCGCGTCGGGGATTATTATTTTCGCTCGCCGTGATATTTGCAGTTTTCAACATTTGAATATGCTGTTTTGTTGTTTTACATCCCGTTGCCGCTCATCAATAGTGGACGCATCAGACACCGCGCGCCTTTGCGGCGCATGACAGGATAATCACGATGAGCGACAACGCGAATAATCAACGGCAATTACGGCTGGGCGCCATTCTGCACGGCGCATCGGGAAATATGTCCGCCTGGCGCCACCCGGACGCCACCGCCGACGCCAGCATCAACCTCGAATTTAATATCGCCTCGGCGAAAAAAGCCGAACAGGGCAAATTCGATTTCGTCTTCGTCGCCGATGGCTTATATATCAACGAAAAGTCCATTCCGCATTTTCTTAACCGTTTCGAGCCGTTGACCTTATTGGCCGCACTGTCCGCCGCCACCGACAAAATTGGCCTGGTGGGCACGCTCTCCACCTCCTACAGCGATCCGTTCACCGTCGCCCGCCAGTTCGCCAGCCTCGATCACCTGAGCGGCGGGCGCGCGGGCTGGAACGTGGTGACATCGCCGCTGGAAGGTTCGGCAAAAAACTTCTCGCGCGCCGAACACCCGGAGCACAGCCTGCGTTACCGCATCGCCGGCGAGTTTCTCGACGTCACCAAAGGACTGTGGGACTCCTAGGAAGACGATGCCTTCGTGCGCAATAAGGCCAGCGGCGAATTTTTCCGCGCAGGGAAACTGCACACCCTCAATCACCAGGGGGAGTTCTTCTCGGTGCAGGGGCCGTTGAACATCGGCCGCACGCCGCAGGGCCGCCCGATCCTGTTCCAGGCCGGCGCCTCCGAAGACGGCAAACGGCTGGCGGCCAAGCACGCCGATGCGATCTTCACCCATCACGACACGCTGGAGCAGGCGCAGGATTTCTACCAGGACGTGAAGCGGCAGTTGGTGGAACAGGGGCGCGAACCGGACGACCTGCGCATCTTCCAGGGCATCAGCGTGATCGTCGGCAATGACGACGCGGACGTCGAGCGTCAGTACCAGGAGACCGCCCGTCTGGTCAGCATCGAGAACGCCCTCAACTACCTTGGCCGCTACTTCGAACATTACGACTTTTCCCGCCATCCGTTGGACGCCCCCTTCCCGGACATCGGCGATTTGGGGCAAAACAGCTTCCGCAGCACCACCGACGCCATCAAGCGCAACGCCCGCGAGCGGAACCTCACGCTGCGCCAGGTGGCGCTGGAAGCCGCCTCGCCACGCCCGGTGTTCAGCGGCACGCCGGAAGCGGTGGCGGACGGCCTGCAACGCTGGTTCGACGGCGAAGCCGCCGACGGCTTCATCATCAGCGGCGGTACGCCCAACGCCTTCGGGCACTTCGTCGATCGGGTGGTGCCCATCCTGCAACAACGTGGCCTGTTCCGCCGGGCGTACCACGGCGATACGCTGCGCGAACACCTGGGCCTCACGCGCCCGTTGAACAGATTCACCCAATAATAAGATCGTTTTCAGGGATACCCGCTATGCAGAAAATCGTTACCGCCGCTCTCGTGGCGGCCTTGCTGAGCCTGACCGACGCCGCGCAGGCGGGCACCGGCATCGATTTACAGGCCAATGAAACCCCGATCCACGCGCCGAAAAACCCGCAGGCGATCGCCAAACTGCCGGCCGATTTCCACTTCGTGAAGCCGGGACAATTCACCGTTGCAATCGCCGCGCTCAACACGCCGCCGCTGGCGCTGTTCGCTGCCGACAACCGGCGGCTTATCGGCAGCGAAGTGGATATCGCGCAGCTGGTGGCCGACAGCCTGGGCCTGGAGCTGAACGTAGTGCAAACGTCGTGGGAAGACTGGCCGCTGGGAGTGGTTTCCGGCAAGTATGACGCGGCCATCACCAACGTCACCGTGACCAAAGAGCGCAAAACCCGCTTCGACTTCGCCACCTACCGCATCGACTCGCTCGGCTTTTACGTCAAAACCGGCGGCAAGATCGCAACGATCAAACAGCCTGCTGATATCGCCGGATTAAAGATCATCGTCGGCTCCGGCACCAATCAGGAAGCCATCTTGCTGGCGTGGGACAAACAGAACCGGCAGCAGGGGCTCAAACCCTTCCAGCCGATCTACGTGACCGACGATGCGGCCGCCACGCTGGCGATCCAGTCCGGCCGGGCCGACGCCTACTTCGGGCCGAACGTGCTGGGCGCCTATAAAGCGGCGCTGAACGGTCGCACCCGGCTCGCTGGCACGGTGGAAGGCGGTTGGCCCAAGGCGGCGCACATCGCCGTCACCACCCGTAAAGGCAACGGACTGGTGCAGGCGGTGAACGAAGCGCTGAACGGCGCGATCCGCGGCGGACAGTACGATCAGGTGCTCAATCGCTGGGGCGAGAGCGTCGAACGCCTTGCGCAGTCGGAAATCAACCCGCCCGGCCTGGGCGATTAGGAGCGCGCAATGACGCAAGACACCTTCATTCAGACGTTGCCGACCGACCCGCTGATCGCCCCGGTGATCGAGGGGCTGTTCGGCGAGTATCGCCAGCGTTACGGCGACTATTTTGGTGACCAGGAACCGGAACCGCTGGACCTGTATGCACCGCCGCAAGGGGCCTTCATCGTGCTGCTGCGCGCCGGTGCGCCGATCGCCATGGGTGCCTTCAAACGCTATGACGCGCAAACCGCCGAGCTGAAGCGCATCTGGACCCGGGGCGATCTGCGCCGCCAGGGCCTGGCGCAGCGGGTGTTGCAACAGTTGGAAACGCTGGCGCTGGCGCAGGGGTATCGCCGGCTCTACCTGACCACCGGCTTTCGCCAGCCCGAAGCGGTGGGCCTGTACCTGAGCAACGGTTATCAGCCGCAGTTCGATCCCACCGTTGACAGCGAGGTTTACAGCCGCCCGCCCTACGATGGCCGCCTGCCGTTCCGCAAAAGCCTGATTGCAGAGGACGCGTGTTGTTGCGCGTCGGAAAGGAAAATCGCCTAAACCCCCTTTATCTGTAGTCAGGAGACATGACATGTCCAAACAAGAAGTCTTGAAAGTGGTGCCCGCCCGCTATCCGCTGCGGCTGATCGGCGCCCTGTTCTCGCTGTTTATTCTGGCCGCCATCGTGCAATCGGTGGCGGGCAACGCGCGCTGGGAATGGGGCGTGTTCGCCGAGTGGTTCTTCGCCCCGGCGGTGCTGGCCGGGCTGGGGCAGACCCTGCTGCTGACGCTGCTCGGCACGCTGTTCAGCATCCTGTTCGGCACCCTGCTGGCGCTGGCGCGGCTGTCGCGCTCTTACCTGTTGGCGTCGCTGGCCTGGGGGTATATCTGGCTGTTTCGCTCGCTGCCGCTGATCCTGGTGCTGATCATCCTGTATAACTTTTCCTATCTGTACGACGCCATCTCGCTGGGCATTCCCTTTACCTCGGTGGTGTTCGCCAGCTACCCGACCATCGATATCCTCGGCCAGTTCGCCGTGGCGGTGCTGGGCCTGACGCTGGTGCAGTCCGCCTATACCGCCGAGATCATCCGCGGCGGCATCCTGGGCGTGGATTACGGCCAGCACGAAGCGGCGGCGGCGCTGGGCCTGCCGGGCTATCGCCGCACCTTCCGCATCATTCTGCCGCAGGCGCTGCGCTCCATTATTCCGACCGGATTCAACGAGATCATCAGTCTGGCGAAAGGCACTTCGATCGTTTATGTGCTGGCGCTGCCGGAGCTGTTTTACACCATCCAGGTGATCTATAACCGCACCCAGCAGGTGATACCGCTGCTGATGGTGGCCACCGTCTGGTATCTGTTCATCACCACCGCCCTGTCGGTGATCCAATACTACATCGAACGCTATTTCGCCCGGGGCGCGGTGCGCGAACTGCCGCCGACGCCCTGGCAGAAACTGGCCGGCTGGCTAAAACGTTAGGAGACCCGCATGTCTGAAGCCATTGATTATTACGCCTTGCCCGAGCAGCCGGCGCGCAACCTCACCCCGGTGCCGGCGCGCGGCCTGATCGAAATCAGCAACGTCAGCAAGTTTTTCGGCAAACACAAGGCGCTGGACGACGTCAGCCTGACGCTGCAGCCGGGCACCGTGACCGTGATCCTCGGCCCTTCCGGCTCGGGCAAATCGACGCTGCTGCGGGCGATCAACCACCTGGAGCGCGTGGACGAAGGCTTTATCCGCATCGACGGCGACTACGTCGGTTACCGCCGCAAGGGCAACCGGCTGTACGA
The DNA here is from genome assembly GCF_022678525.1 of Serratia sp. PGPR-27. Taxonomy (NCBI): domain Bacteria; kingdom Pseudomonadati; phylum Pseudomonadota; class Gammaproteobacteria; order Enterobacterales; family Yersiniaceae; genus Serratia; species Serratia sp. PGPR-27. Next base: position 38,333 of record NZ_JALBYS010000046.1, read on the forward strand.
GCTGAAGGAAAAGGCCATCCTCCGGCAGCGCATCAACGTCGGCTACGTGTTCCAAAACTTCAACCTGTTCCCGCACCTGACGGTGCTGGAAAACATCATCGAAGCGCCGGTGGTGCACAAAATTCACTCCCGCGAACGGGCGAAGGCGGTGGCCTATGAGCTGCTGGATACCGTCGGGCTGCGTCACAAGGCGGATGCCTACCCGCGCCACCTCTCCGGTGGCCAACAGTAGCGCATCGCCATCGCGCGCGCGCTGGCGCTGAACCCGAAGGTGATCCTGTTCGATGAGCCGACCTCCGCGCTCGATCCCGAGCTGGTCGGCGAAGTGCTGGACGTGATTAAGGGATTGGCGGATCTGGGCGTCACGCTGGTGGTCGTCACGCATGAAATCGGCTTTGCGCGCGAAGCGGCGGATCGGGTGGTGTTTATGGTCGACGGGCAGATCGTCGAACAGGGCGACGCCAGGCAGGTTCTGGCTCAGCCGCAGCACCCTCGCACCGTTAACTTCCTTAACAAAGTGCTGTGATCGTCGGGG
>NZ_JALBYS010000047.1:0-35697 GCF_022678525.1 Serratia sp. PGPR-27
GTTCAGCAGCATGCGGCGCAGGCTGGAGATGACGCTGGTAATGCGCAGCTGCTGGTGCAGCAGATAGTTGAGCAGGTTATTTTGCCGCCGCAGCCGGTAGTGGCTCCAGAATGCCTGAATGCGCAGCAGGTTCATGGTCAGGATCTGGCCGATGACCCCTTCGTGCGAGGTGCGCATCTGCGCGGTGACCTCCGGCTGCCACAGCATGGCGGCGTGCTCCAGCAGGCGCAGTTGCATGCGCCGCAGCGAGGTCAGCAGGGCTTCGCCGTCGGAGGTGCTGGGCAGGATCATCATCATCAACCCGCCGCACAGAATGCCGGTGATCACTTCGCAAACCCGCGCCTGGGCGATGTCGAAGATCTGCTGGGTATCGGTGACGTTGATCGTACCGAAGGCGATGATGGCGGCGGTATAGCCCGCCAGCGCGAAGGCATAAGAGACGTTGTTTTGGTAATGGTTGGAGACGTAGGTGCATAGCCCGATCCAGGCGGCGATGAACAGCGTAAACAGCCAGGGATCGTTCAGGCAGTGCCCGGCGATCGCCACCGAGGCGGCGGCGCCCACCAGGCTGCCGAAGATGCGGCCGATGCTTTTGCTGATCACGCCGCCGATGGTGGGGAAGCTCACCACCGCGGCGGAGGTGAGCGCCCAATAGGGTTCGTCGAGCTCGAGCACGAACGCGACCCACAGCGCCAGACACATCGCCAGCGAGTTGCGCAGCGCATAGCGCCATTGGCCGCCGGTCGCCTTACCCCAGGGGGTACGGCTCCACTCCAGAAAGGGCAGGTTCACACTTTAGTTCCGCTGATGAATCGAAATGGTGCAGGTTGTGCCGGCAACCAGCGTCAAATCGGCGGGCACGTTGAGCAATTTTATCCGCACCGGCACGCGCTGAGCCAAACGCACCCAGGGAACATTAGGCTTAACGTCCATTAATAGATCGTTGTTGCTGTCAACGCTCTGATCGTAAATGGCACGGCCGATACTCTCTACTTCCCCCTGCAGCGGGGTGTTGCCGTTATATAAGACAATATCGGCTTTATTGCCTTCTTTTATATGTTTCAGCTTGGTTTCTTCGAAATAACCGAGTACATAAAACGAATGGACATCCACCAGCGCGACCAAAGGCGTGCCGGCGTTGGCGTAGTTCCCGACCCGCGCCTGCAGATTGGTGATATAACCGTCGGTCGGCGCGTAAATTTTGGTTTTGCTCAAATTCCATTTGGCCTGTTCCAAGTTGGCCAGGGCGGCTTTATAGGCGGCCTTCATTGCCTGAGCGGCTAAATTGGACTCATCCAAATCTTCAGCGGAAATAACGTTGCGCGGCAAGCCGCGGCGGCGGGCAGCCTCGTGGTCTGCTTTGGCCAGATCCGATTGCGCTTTTGCCACCGCGGCCTCGGCATTGTCCAGCGCGATCTGGTAGGGCACCGGGTCGAGGGTAAAAATCAGACTTCCCGCAGGTACGAACTGATTGTCATTCGCGCTTATTTTCTCTAATCTTCCAGAGACTTCAGGGGTGATATTGACGAGTTCGGCGCGCACTTTTCCATCACGGGTCCATGGGGATTGCATATAATAATTCCAGAGCCACCAACCGGCGCAGACGGCAATGGCGCAGACGATCACCGTAGAGAAGTATTTTAATGTTTTATGCTGCATGGGTTACCAACTCGCTAAAATCCATAAGGAACCGCTGACGGTCAGAACGAAAATGGACAGGTCCATCAACATGGGATGCCAGATTTCACCGGAATACATCCAGTCTCTCAGCAGTTGATGAATCAGCAGCCATAAGACCAGTCCTAGTAAAAAAGCTTTAAATATAGGTGGAAAATAAAGCGATGCCCCCAGGACCAAATCGGGTAAGGGGGATGAGGTGTGTAACCATGATGTATTCACATTAACAATCCCTAAGGGTGAATATGTTGAATATTTGCATAACGATTAAACGATAACGGCCGAAAATAGTGGCTATTTCCACAATATACATTATATACATTTGTGTTTTTAATGTGAGTTACCCAAAATAGTCTAAACTCTGGGAGGTAATGTTAGCATGCTAATTATAAGGAGGGGGAAGTGGAGTCAACATTAGGTTCAGATTTAGCACGATTAGTTCGTGTTTGGCGCGCGCTCATCGATCATCGGCTCAAGCCGTTGGAGCTGACCCAAACGCACTGGGTCACTTTGCACAATATCAATCGTTTGCCGCCGGAGCAGTCGCAAATCCAGTTGGCCAAGGCGATCGGTATCGAGCAACCGTCACTGGTTCGCACGCTGGACCAATTGGAGGAGAAGGGGCTGATCACGCGTCACACCTGTGCCAACGATCGCCGCGCGAAGCGCATCAAGCTGACCGAAGCGGCCGATCCGATCATCAGGGAAGTGGACAGCGTGATCACGTCTACACGCAGTGAGATTTTAAGCGGCATTACCGCCGACGAAGTGCATCTGTTGGTAGGGCTGATTGGCAAGTTAGAACAAAATATCACCGAACTGCAGAACAAATAATAATATTCTTATTTTCTACGATTACAGTTTCACAGCATCAGAAATAAAACCGGAGGCGATTGCCTCCGGTTTGCCGTTTGTCGCCGACTGACTTACAGCGGGGAAACGGTGATGGTGTCGCCCATGCGCGCCATGCGCACACGCTGGCCAGGGCTGAACTTGCTGTCGCCCGCTTTCTGTACCACCACGATGTTCTCTTTCTGGTCGGTCTTGATTTCCAGCTCGTAGCCGGAGGTACGACCGGCCACTTCACCGATGCTGTTACCTGCCGCGCCGCCGGCAATAGCGCCCGCCGCGGTAGCCAGCGTACGACCGGTGCCGCCGCCAACGGTGTTGCCCAACAGCCCGCCAATCACCGCGCCGCCGATCATCCCCATGGCGTTGGAGCCTTCGCCGCCCTGAATTTTAACCGGACGCACGGAAACCAGCGTCCCGTAGGTGACGGTCTGTACCTGCTTGGCCTGCGAGGACGAGTAGACATCGCCGGACATGGATTCATTGGCACAGCCGGCCAGCGTAACGGCGGCGACGGCGACGACGAGAAGACGCTTGATCATATAAAACTCCTGATGGTAGTAGTCCATAGCCTGGCAATGCTCACCAGGCAAGATTCAGTGAAAATGATAGACAAAGTATGGCTGAAAGTTGACACACCGCCATGCTTCATCGCTGCATGCAGCTTAACTTTTCTCTGTTCAACCAATAATAAACCGCGGTTTACCTTTATGACAGCCTTGGCGACATTCCGTCGCCTGTTATGGCACGGTTTAACACATAGCCCGTGCCACAGCGGCGCCAGAAGGCATCTGGCTCACGGTGCGTAAAAAAAGCATCATAATTCATGGCGTTAATCCGGCAATTCTGGTTTATTTGTCAGGATAAATTTTGCTTACTGCGCGGGTTAGAGGATGTTGCTATGAAGTCAGGCCGCTATATAGGCGTCATGTCCGGCACCAGTCTGGACGGAATCGATGTGGTATTGGCCGCGATCGACGATCGCATGGTGGCGCAGCAGGCCAGCTATAGCCATCCGATGCCGATGGCGTTGAAAAAAGAGATCCTGGGGATGTGCCAGGGGCAGCAAACTACGTTGGCCGCCGTCGGCCGGCTGGACGCGCAGTTGGGTACGCTGTTCGGCGAGGCGGTGCTCGGTCTGCTAAAGCAAACCGGCATCGACGCGGAGCAGGTCACCGCCATCGGTTGCCACGGGCAGACGGTGTGGCACGAGCCGGAAGGCGACGCGCGTTTCTCGATGCAGCTCGGCGATAACAACCGCATCGCCGCGCTGACCAATATCACCACCGTCGGCGATTTCCGCCGGCGCGACATGGCGTACGGCGGGCAGGGCGCCCCGCTGGTGCCGGCGTTTCATCAGGCGCTGCTGGGGCATCCCGTCGAGCGGCGCATGGTGCTAAACGTTGGCGGCATCGCCAACCTTTCTCTGCTGTTGCCCGGTACGGCGGTACGCGGTTTCGATACCGGGCCGGGCAACATGCTGATGGACGCCTGGGTGTGGCGCCACCGCGCGCAGCCTTATGATCAGGACGGCGGCTGGGCGATGCAGGGGCGAGTCTGCTTGCCGTTGTTGCAGCAGATGCTGGCGGATCCGTACTTCGCGCAGCCGGCGCCGAAAAGCACCGGCCGCGAGTATTTCAATATCGCTTGGCTGGAGCGGCAGCTGGCCGGATTGCCGGCGATGGCGCCGGTCGACGTTCAGGCCACGCTCACGGAACTGACCGCCGTCAGCATCAGCGAACAGGTGCAGCTGGCCGGCGGGTGCGAACGTCTGTTGGTGTGCGGCGGCGGGGCGCGCAACACGCTGCTGATGGCGCGTTTGTCGGCGCTGCTGCCGGGCACGGAAGTTGGGCTGACCGACGATTTCGGCGTCAGCGGTGACGACATGGAGGCGTTGGCCTTTGCCTGGCTGGCCTTCCGTACGCTGTCCGGCCAGGCCGGCAACCTGCCTTCGGTAACCGGCGCCAGCCGTGAAACGGTGCTGGGTGGGATTTATCCGGTTTTGCCATTGGGGGGCCGTTAGCTCTGTTAGGATAGCCTGTGAAGGATTTTTCTAAGGAGCAACAGCATGAAAAAAGTCATTTTCGTCGCCGGCGCGCTGGCGCTGTCCGGCTGCAGTTACATCCTGCCGCAGAGCAGCCAGACGGTGCACTATCAGTGTGGCACCACGCCGCTGACGGTGGCGCTCGACGGCAAGGCGAGTGAAGTCAGCCTGCTGATGGATGGCGAGCAGCTGCATCTTAAGCAGGTGCTGGCGCTGACCGGCGCCAAATACAGCGACGGTAAATACACTTTTTGGTCGAAAGACCGTAACGCCTATCTTGAGCGCAACGGCAAGGTAGTCATGAGCGACTGCGTGTTGACGGAGTGAGGGTTGACGGCGGCGTCGGAGCGATTGAGTTCCTGACGCCGCAGGCGCAGAATGTAACGACGGATTTTTTCAGTTGGTCGATAACCCAGATGATTGAAAAGAATGAGTTTGATGTTGCGGACCTGCGCCGTGAATACACCCGGGGCGGCCTGCGCCGCAACGATCTGACCGCCAGCCCGCTCGAACTGTTCGAACGTTGGTTGAAACAGGCCTGCGACGCGCGCCTGGCGGATCCCACCGCCATGTGCGTCGCGACCGTCGACGAACACGGCCAGCCTTATCAACGCATCGTGCTGCTGAAGCATTTCGATGAGCAGGGGCTGGTGTTCTACACCAACCTCGGCAGCCGCAAGGCGCAACAGCTGGCGCACAACCCGCATATCAGCCTGCTGTTCCCCTGGCACATGCTCGATCGCCAAGTGATTTTCCTCGGCCAGGCGGAGCGTCTGTCGACGCTCGACGTGCTGAAGTATTTCAACAGCCGGCCGAAGGACAGCCAGATCGGCGCCTGGGTCTCGCAGCAATCGTCGCGCATTTCCGCGCGCGGCGTGCTGGAGAGCAAATTCCTCGAGCTGAAGCAGAAGTTCCAGCAGGGCGAGGTGCCGTTGCCGAGTTTCTGGGGCGGATTCCGCGTGAAATTCGACTCCGTCGAGTTCTGGCAGGGGGGCGCCCATCGCCTGCATGACCGTTTCCTGTATCAGCGGGACGGGAATGACTGGAAAATTGACCGACTGGCACCCTGAAGGCGGAAAATCCTCTCTAAGCGCTGGTGCTGATGCCGCCGGCGCTTTATTCTATGCGTTACCCTGAATTTTTATTTCGCCACTGGGCGAAAGGCCGTGTACCGGCAAAGGTGCATTCGTTTATACATGGAGTCATTGATGGCAAGCAGCAACTTGATTAAACAACTGCAAGAGCGGGGCCTCGTTGCCCAGGTTACGGATGAGGAAGCGTTAGCGGAGCGACTGGCGCAAGGGCCAATTGCACTGTATTGCGGTTTCGATCCGACCGCTGACAGCTTGCATTTGGGCCATCTGGTTCCTCTGTTGTGCCTGAAGCGCTTCCAGCTGGCCGGCCACAAGCCGGTAGCGTTGGTGGGCGGCGCCACTGGCCTCATCGGCGATCCGAGCTTCAAAGCGGCGGAGCGCAAGCTGAACACCACCGATACGGTGAACGAGTGGGTCGAGAAGATCCGCAAACAGGTTTCCCCGTTCCTCGATTTCGACTGCGGCAGCAACAGCGCTATCGCGGCCAACAACTACGACTGGTTCGGCGGCATGAACGTGTTGACCTTCCTGCGTGACATCGGCAAGCACTTCTCCGTTAACCAGATGATCAACAAGGAAGCGGTCAAGCAGCGTCTGAATCGCGACGACTCCGGCATCTCCTTCACCGAGTTCTCTTATAACCTGCTGCAGGGCTACGATTTCTCCGAGCTGTATAACCGCCACCAGGTGGAGCTGCAGATCGGCGGTTCCGATCAGTGGGGCAACATCACCTCGGGTATCGATCTGACGCGCCGTCAGCATCAGAAGCAGGTGTTCGGCCTGACCGTGCCGTTGATCACCAAAGCCGACGGCACCAAGTTCGGTAAAACCGAGGGCGGCGCGGTCTGGCTGGCGCCGGAAAAAACCAGCCCGTACAAGTTCTACCAGTTCTGGATCAACACCGCCGACGCCGACGTCTACCGCTTCCTGAAGTTCTTCACCTTCATGAGCCTGGAAGACATCAACGCGCTGGAAGAAGAAGACAAGAACAGCGGTAAGGCGCCGCGCGCCCAATACGTGCTGGCGGAAGAAGTGACCGGCATGGTGCACGGTGCGGAAGGCCTGGCGGCCGCCAAGCGCATCACCCAGAGTCTGTTCTCCGGTGCGCTGCACGACATGACCGAGGCGGACTTCGCCCAGCTGGCGCAGGACGGCATGCCGACCATCAAACTGGACCGCGACGCCGATCTGCAGCAAGCGCTGGTGAATGCCGAGCTGGTACCGTCACGCGGCCAGGCGCGCACCATGATCGGCTCCAACGCGGTAACCATCAACGGCGAGAAGCAGTCCGATGCCGAATACCGCTTTAGCGATTCAGACCGTCTGTTCGGCCGCTACACGCTGTTGCGTCGCGGCAAAAAGCATTACTGCCTGGTGGATTGGCAGTAAATAAAATAGTCCCATATGAATGGCCCGAAATATTTCCGGGCCATTTTTTTAAGCAAAATAGTCCGGCGCAAAACCGTTAAGATCAATTGTAGGAGCTTGATAATGAAGAGTATTTGCTAATGAATAGATATTTTCATTTGCGATAGAAAAAACAGTATCATTTTCGTCGAATTTCTGATTGTGGTTTTTGTCGATAATAACATAGATGTTGTCACCCATTCCCACTGCGCCCACCTCAGCTAAACTATTTTCACTGGCACCTTTGGTGATTTTTGACATTGCCTTGGCTAAAACATCAAACGCACGATCAGTGTTATTTATTGCCAATGAATTAAATAACGTATTAATTTGATTAGGTTGACTAATGTTACCATAAATTTCAATGTTACCTTTTTCATTCGGCCCAAAATTCCACTTTCTATCAGCTGACCCAGCATGTATTTGATCGTAACTGTATCTATTTAAGGTGACCAAATCCTCTATATTACTATTTTCGAAGGATACGTTTCGCACGCCAGTTGTTGAGTTTCCAATGATTGTATTGCCATGTACCGTAAAGTTACCGCCGTTGAAGGTTTCTATATCCAATAAGTTACCAAAAAGACTGCTAATGACATGCTCGTAAGGGGATATGTTGTTTAGAGAAGACAGAAGCGAATAGAAAGCGCCACCACCACTACCACCTTTCTCGAGGAAAAGATCAATGACGGCATTGTGGCGTGGATCATTTTCAGGTAATTCTATGGATTGCAGCGTATCACTAAAATCCTCTTTAATGGTTAGGTATAGTCGTGTACTGGCGGTAACTGTGATATTTGATATATTGTTATCGCTTCCCCCGAGTGAAATTGTATTTATTGTGTTTCCACTTGACTCTAATTTCAGACTTTCTTGTGTCGTTTTATCTTGACTAATTATATTTATTTCTCCTGCATTAATCCATCCGCCATTATTAGCGCCTATGTTGATTTTGAAAGCATCATCGACGAGGTGTTTTGCCATTTCAAGCGTCAATTTACTGCTAGCAGAGGCATCCCCATTTATCGTAAGCATACTGGACCAACTGGTATTAATTACCTTTACATCATCAGCCATACCGGACAAGATTAATCCCGAAGAGCCAGTGGCTTTACCTCCATCGGTAGGTGTTTTCGGTAGTTCACCTTGAGCCAGAATCTTTATTGGCTGAGGATAAGTGCCATAGACCTTGGCAGTTTGGTTTAATAGACCGAAATCAAAAATATTTTTTCCCTCGATTGAGATTAACTCACCGTTAAGATAGATGTTTCCTGTACCACGATAACCACCAAGTTCTATACCGCCAAAATACAAAAACTGATTTATATTACTTATAATTTCGGCGTCATATCCATTGCCGCCGTTAGATGTCAAGTATACGTTTTTGCTGATAAAATTAGCAGAAATACTGCTCTGCGAAGAAGAAGACTTGGCTAAAAACGTTGCCAGAAACTCTTTATCGATAGCGTTTGCTCCCCCTGCAATACTATTGCCATTCCATAGCAATCGAGTGAGTTCGTTTCCACTGAGACTCATATTTATTTTCGAGTCGGCAATATTGAGTTGATCGGCTATCAATCGGCTACTGGCAAGTTCGGTGAGCTCAATGATATTGTCTGCATTTAACAGATTGTTTTTGTTGAGGTAAAGAGTTATCGATCTTCCACTCAATGAGTTAATAACAATGGCATTGGCGGCGTAATCGCCTTGTAATGTTAAGTTTTTTAATGATTTTGCAAATCTAAGATCGATTGCGCTGGCATAATTAACATCCAGAGAAGCAGAGTTAAGGACGCCAATTTCGGCATGTGATAATCTATGAATGCTCCCTGAGTTAATATCGCCAATCAATGCGCCGTCTCGATCCAGTGTGATTTTTCCATTCTCCTGGTAACCTAATTTTTCGCCTATCTGTTGTTCAAGTGTGGCAATGTCTTTGGTTAGCGGGAGAGGGCCATCATTCAATGGTGATTTCCCATTGCGATATGCCTCTATAATATTTAATGTCGCCTGTAAGGCGTTGTTCTCCGCTTGTTGCAATATAACGTTTTTTTGCTCATTAGTTAAAGCTTGGCCATATAGTTTGATATAAAGTGAACTAAAATCTGAGGCGGAACTAAAATGTGAGGTAGACTGCGTAAGAAGTGTCAATAATGCTAGTTCAGATTTTCCACTGTCTAACATTCTACTAAAACTGTCAAGTCCTCTGGCATCTAATCCGGTAGTTGTCGTCAGTAATTGGAATAATACCGCTACATTTTCTTGCATCTTTAATGGCGTGAATTCTCCAGAGCCATAGACGTGCGTGGCTTTTAGAAAGTTTTGTTTGGCAATACTGTTATCTACATCATTGCGAACGTCGGTCATTAAACGGATGATGACGTCGCCTCGTGTTTCGCTATTGTTATTTAGACCTGAGGTGTATTTAGCTACGGTTGTAGTATCGGGGGTTAAGTCGTAAATGCACTTGTATATTCTCTTGACGAATTCGTCATTATTCAAGGAAAGCAACCATGCTCGTGATTCTACAAAGTTATTAGCGACATAATTAACACTAACCCGTCCATCCGCAATAGCCTTGCTCCAATAATTGACGCCATCAGCATTAAATAGACTGCCAATAGTATAATAAATCCCTTGTACGTCAGCTGCAGCACTAGTAGCCGAGGTCGCTGGTGTTGGATATAGCGTAGCGTTAATAGTCTCGAACATGTGTTTTTGCTGAGCTGTTGTAGTGGGGTCGTTGCCGATGTAATGACGAGTGTCGTTGATTAAGTTACTGACTAACTGACCTAAAGAGAGTCCCGCGTTGACTTGATTGACTAACAAGTCCAACTTGGTCGGTGAAGGAGATTGGCCGGTCGCATTATGATAGATATATTCTACTTTTTGCACAGTAGTTAAGCCGTTATAGCGAAGATGGCCACTGGGAGAGTCAATAAGCTGGTTAGCCAAATATACATTGTCGTATAACGCTTTCTCGATTTGCCTTGTAAAGTATGTCAATTCTTGGTTGTCTGCATATCGGCCCATGATTGCATAGAAAATAATGGCTGTATCTTGTTGTAATGAAATGAAATTCATTTTTTCTCCCCAAATGCAAGACTCAGTGAACTTTAAGTACAGCCAAGAATGACAAAAAAGCAAATCGGTTGTTTTGAGTGCACATACGCCGTTGGTACGGTTACCTGTAGGATATGCGCTTTTTTTGCCGATGTGTTTTCGCTACAATATGCCGCCGTCGAAAGCATAAAAATTCCTCTTATTTCTTGTTTTTAACAGCGCCGGCATGACGTTTTCGCGTTGTGCACCCATTATCATTTCGCCGCGGGCTGATGCACACGGCATGGCGAGGTCAGTTGTTCCGATGAAAAACATTCTTTCTATCCAGTCGCACGTGGTGTTTGGTCACGCCGGCAACAGTGCGGCTGAATTTCCGATGCGCCGCATGGGCGTCAACGTCTGGCCGCTGAACACGGTACAGTTCTCCAACCATACGCAATACGGCCAGTGGACCGGCTGCGTCATGCCGGCCAATCACCTGACCGAGATCGCGCAGGGCATCGCCAATATCGATCAACTGAAGCGCTGTGATGCGGTGTTGAGTGGCTATATCGGTTCGCCGGAGCAGGGCGACCATATTCTGGAGATCGTGCGCCAGGTTAAGCAGGCGAACCCGAATGCCTGGTACTTCTGCGATCCGGTGATGGGACATCCGGAAAAAGGCTGCATCGTGGCGCCGGGCGTGGCCGAGTTTCACTGCCGCCAGGCGTTGCCGTGCAGCGACATGATGGCGCCGAACCTGCTGGAGTTGGAGATGCTGAGCCAGATGGCCGTCGCCAACGTGGCCGATGCGGTGCAGGCCGCCCGCGCGCTGATCGCCAAAGGGCCGCGGCTGGTGCTGGTCAAGCATCTGGCCCGGGCCGGCTATCACACCGACTGTTTTGAAATGCTGCTGGTGACGGCGGACGAAGCCTGGCACATCAGCCGGCCGCTGGTGGACTTCGGGGCGCGTCAGCCGGTCGGCGTCGGCGATTTGACCAGTGGTCTGCTGCTGGTGGATCTGCTGAAGGGCGAGGCGCTGGATAAAGCGCTGGAGCACGTGACCGCCGCCGTGTATGAGGTGATGCTGACCACGCAGGCGATGGGAGAATACGAGCTGCAAGTAGTGGCGGCGCAGGATCGGATCGTGCAACCGCGCAGCGAATTCAAAGCGGTAAAACTGTAAGCGGCATCGGGCCCCGGCGAGAGCCGCCGGGGCTGAACCTTACTTCAATCCTTCGGCGTTCAGCGCCGCATCTACCGCCGGGCGTGCCGCAACGCGATCGAACCAGGCCGCCAGATGGGCGTGCTTGCGCACATCGAACTGCAGGGCGAATGCCCAGCGCAGCACGGTGAACAGGTAGGCGTCGGCCACGCTGAAACGGCTTCCCAACAGGAAGTGCTGCTTCGCCAGTACCGAATCCAGATAGCTGAACTGCTGCTCCAGCCTGGCGCGCGCGATGGTTTTATATTCCTCGGGCGTTTTCGGGTTGAACAGCGGGCTGAACCCTTTGTGCAGCTCGGTGGCGACGTAGTTCAGCCATTCGATCGCGTGGTAGCGCGACAGGGTGCCCGCCGCCGGGATTAGGTTGCGATCCGGCACACGGTCCGCCAGATATTGCACGATCGCCACGCCTTCGGTCAGCAGGCTGCCGTCATCCAGCAGCAGCGCCGGGACCTGTCCCTTGGGGTTGATGGCGAGGTAATCGGCGCCGCTCTCGGTTTTCTTCTGCGCCAGATCGACCTTCTCCGCCGTAAAATCCAGCCCTGCCTCACGCAGCACGATATGCGGGGACAGCGAACAGGCGCCGGCTTTATAGAACAGTTTCATCGGAAGCTCCTTGTTGATGACGAATGACGGGCATGCTTAACCTCTCATCGTAGTCCCATAGCACCAAAATTACAGCGGCTTAGCTAACAAATTTAACCGACGATCGCCTCGGCGGGCTGCAGCTGCGCCAGCGTCGCGGCGATCTGCTGCTGCAGCGCCGGCGGCGCCACCTGCATCGGCGAACGCAACTCGTTGGCGATCAGCCCCTGCTGGGCCAGCACCGTCTTGACCGGCGCCGGATTCGGGAAGCTGAACATCTGGTGGATCATCGGCAGCAGCTCATAGAAGTTGCTGCGCGCCGCAGCCAGATCGCCGGCGGCGACCTGCTGCACCAACTGGACGAAACGTTCCGGGTGAACATGCGCGGCGGCGGAGATGGCGCCGGTGCCACCGAGGCACAGCGTGGTGAGGATCAGATTGTCTTCCCCGGTCATCACATCGATTTCGCCATCGGCGATCAGCGCCATGGTGGTGTCAGGGTTGCCGCCGCAGTCCTTGATGGCGGTGATGCGCGGATGGCGTGCGAGCCGGCGCAGCGTGGCCAGCTCCATGGCGATGCCGGTGCGCTGCGGAATGTTGTACAGGATCACCGGCACGGTGGAGGCGTCGGCCAACTGGGTAAAATAGTCGATCAGGCCGCATTGCGAAGGGCGGATGTAGTAAGGCGCCGGGATCAGCACGCCGGCGATGTCGCGCAGCTGAATGGCCTGCTGCATTTGCAGCGTGGCGGCCATGTTATTGCCGGAAAGGCCCATCACCACCTGGCGTGCAGGCGCCATTTCCAATACGGCGTCGAGCACCGCCAGCTGTTCTTCTTTGCTCAGCGCGGCGGCTTCACCGGTGGAGCCGCAGACCACCAGACCATCGATGCCGGCGTCGAGCAGGTGCCGCGCCAGGCGTTGCACCGCCGGCAGGTCGACGGCGTCGTGATTGAAAGGGGTAACCATCGCCACCCAAATACCCGAAAATGAGGCCATAAAATATTCCTTCTGTGTGACCGACAGAGAAGCCAGATGAGAAAATTGAAGGCGGGGCGTTGCGTGCCATCCAGTCAGCTCATCTGACGGGACAGCGCGCCCCGGTCAAATGAGCGTCTGTTTCTTTGATGTAACCGCCGCCAAACCGCCAAGGGGCAACGCAGGCGTCATCAGAATATCAGCGTTGCGTGGGTAGGCCATGGCAGTCTCGCGAAAAGGGGAAGTGGGGTGATAATGAATATTCTTCATCAGGCTGTCAATTTACAACAGATTGATAACATTGTTATTCATGATTCGCCGGTGAGGATGAGTTTGGCTAATAAATAAAAATCCCCGCCGCGGCGGGGAGGGTTGGCTCAGCGCGGCGGGCGGGAGCCGATGGTGGCAGACCAACTGAAAGTGTCGCCACTTGGCCGGTAGCGGTTGGCTTTGCGTTCTGCACGCTCCGCCTTGGCGAGCTTCGCTCTGGCGGCCATGATGCGCGCCACCACTTCATCCTTGACCTTGTGCTGTTCGGCGTTGGTCAGCGGCCTGCCATGGCTTTTACGCGCCTTGTCCAATTCGGTTTTCACTTCCCGCTGTTCGCTTTCCGTCATCTCTTTCAACGTCAACTTTTTCATCTGTGCCGCCCGTTCGGTGAAGTTGACTTACAGTTTAGCGGCGTTATATGACCGAAAATGTTATGGGCATAACGAAAATGCCCCGTAGGCCGGCATTACACCTCCTCCAGCAGATCGTCGACAAAGCGCCGCATGCGTTCGGTGCGCTGTTCGGCCATCTGCCGCCCGGCGGCGGTCTGGAAGCCGTCTTGCAGCTTGAACAGTTTGGTTTCGAAGTGGTCGAGGCAGAAACGCTTGTCGTCGTATTGACGATGTTCGGCCCGCGGATCGGCGGCGTCATACAGCGCGCTGCGCATGCGGCCGCCGATATAGAAGCAGCGCGCCACGCCGATAAGGCCGATAGCGTCGAGGCGATCAGCATCCTGCAGGATCTTCGCCTCCAGCGTTTGCGGCGGGATGCCGGCGGAAAAACTGTGCGCTTCAATGGCGTGAGCCACCGCCGCGATGTCCGCCGGCGCCCATTCCAGCCGGGCCAGCGTCAGCGTGGCTTGCTCTGCCGCCATGCGCGAGGCCAGATGGCGCTGCGGCGAATTCTTTTCCACCGCGACGGCGTCGTGCAGCAGCACCGCCGCGCAGAGAATGCGCCGGTCGCCGCCTTCCTGCTTGCTGATCCGACGGCAGTTCTTCCAGACCCGGTGCAGGTGCGCGACGTCATGCGAACCGTCGTCCGACTCGAGGGTGAGCGGCAGCAACGTTTGTGCCAGCGCCTGGTAGGGGGAAAACGGTTGTAACAGCTCTTGCGTCAGCGAGGGTAAAGACACGTTCAGCTCCTGTTGGGGGAAATCGGTCAATCAGCATAGCCGTGCCGGATGCCGGGAGGATGACAGTAAAACGGCTATTGTTTACTAAAGTGCAACCCACTATTGTCATAACTGCGGTTTTTGCAGCGAAACAAGCAACCTAGAATAGCCGAATTCCGCCGTCTCCGCCTGGTGAGAGCCTGTGTCCGCGGGGATGGCCGGAATATCCTCATCAGCCATGGGAGAAGAGACATGCCAACCCCTCTTGAAATAGTGCGCGCAACCTATGAAGGCAGCTCCGAAGAAAACGGCCGCAATCTGCTGGCGGCGCTGGCCCCCGATGCCGAGTGGACCGAAGCCGCCGGTTTCCCTTACGCCGGTACCTATATCGGCCCGGAGAACATCATCAAGAACGTGCATCAGCGCCTGGGCAGCGAATGGCAAGGTTACCGCGCCGACGTCGATCACTTTTACGACGCCGGCGACAACGTGATCGCTCAGGGTTTTTATCACGGCACCTACCGGGCCACCGGCAAATCCTTCAGCGCCTCTTTTGCGCATATTTATACGCTGCGCGCCGGCAAAATCGTGAAGTTCGTGCAGATCGTCGACAGTGCTAAAGTGCTGGAGGCGATGCAGCCTTAATCGCCGCTGCGCTTGCCGAATTTGCGGTCAAACTCGCGCCGGTAACCCCGGGCCTTGTTGCGATCGCGGATCCACAAATAGCCGCACACCAGCGCAACCGCTCCCGAGAAGGTGACGTTGCGCATATCCCGGTCATACCAAAACACCAACAGCGCATCCAGCGCCGCAATCAGCGCGATCCATTTGTACATATGGGATTGGCGCCGCGTGGCGGCGTTGAGTCGTTTTAACTGTCTGGCTTCGTCCAACACCGGTTTTTGCTGCATAGCGTTTCGTTATCGTCAGGCTGTTCACGCTAAATTAGCAGAATTTCCCTCACCGTCGCAAAGATTAACGCGCGGCGTCATGCGGTTTTCACCGCCCCTGGCGCGGCGCAGAAAATTTATGCGTGGGCGCTTGAATTGTTCATTGGGCATGGTAGGTTATTTATTCGTTATTTTTGGGTTTTTATTCATAATTCGCCGTGTCATCAAGCTGTAGCACTGGGCGGTTAACGTGATGGGTTCGACGCATGCGGCGGTTAACTTCGGCAGGAGGATGTGATGAACGATAAAACGGCACGCCCGCAGGATGTGGTTCAACAACAGCTTGACGCCTATAACGCCCGCGACATCGAGGCCTTTATGGCCTGCTGGGCGGACGACGCCCAGTATTACGAGCATCCAGACACGCTGCTGGCCAGCGGCAAGGCGGCGATCCGTGAACGGCATATGGTGCGTTTCCAGGAGCCGAGTCTGTATGGCGAACGGATAAAACGCATGGCGGTAGGCAATATGGTGGTCGATCAGGAAGTGGTGACGCGCAATTTCCCGCAGGGGCGCGGCAAAATGGATGTCATCGCCATCTATGAAGTGGAACAGGGGCGGATCGCCAAAGCCTGGTTCAAGATCGGCCCCTGCGTGCCGGATGAGGGCGCGCTCTAGCCGCGCATTACTGCAACGCCATCACCGCCTCTATTTCCACACACACCGCGGGTGAGAACAACGCGCTGACCGCCATCAGTGAACAGGCCGGCAGCGCGCCATCGAAATAGTCAAACAGCACCGGGCGCACGCCCGCCAGATCGGCGATGTCGGTCAGGAACACGCTGATTTTAATCAATGCCTTGAGGTTGACGCCTTCGCTGGCGGCAATGGTGGCCAGCTGTTCGAGGATCTCCTGCGTTTGCTCCGGCGCGCTCAATCCCTGAGCGTCGGTGGCGAAGGCCGTCAAGCCGGAAACGTATAAGCGATCGCCGTGGCGCACCGCATGCACATAGGGGCCGCCCGGCGTCGGCAACTGCGGATAATTCGTGCGTTTTAATGATGTCATGGTCAAACCCCGCGCAAGACCGGTTAATAAAATCGACAAACTTGGTTAGGATACTGAAGAAACGGCGGCCAGGCGCCGCGCACCGATGATATTTGAGAGTATCATCCCTCTTTATTTTATACGTCGTCTTCACCCGAATGTGACAGTGCGGCGCAGCTCGGCCACAAGGACGCATGAGACGATGAACCCGATTTTTACTCCCTACCTGCAACGCTGGCAACTGGAACAGGATGGCAAAGCCTTCGAAACCCACAGCAGTCTGCTGATGCCGGTGCGTTACCGGGGCGAGGCCGCCATGTTGAAGATCGCCCGCGAGCAGGAGGAGCGCTTCGGTGGCCGGCTGATGTGCTGGTGGCGCGGGGAAGGCGCCGCGCTGGTGCTGGCGTGGCACGACGACGGCATTCTGCTGGAGCGCGCGCAGGGCGAAGGTTCGTTGGCGCAGTTGGTGCGTGATGGCGACGATGAACAGGCCACGCAGATCCTGTGCCGGGCGATCGCCGCCTTGCATGCGCCGCGAGAGGCACCGCTGCCCGAATTGATCCCGCTGCAGGAGTGGTTCAGCTCGCTGTGGCCGGCGGCGCAGGCGCACGGCGGCATGCTGCGCCTCAGCGCCACAACGGCGGCGGAATTGCTGAGCAGCCCGCGAGAAGAAAGCGTGCTGCACGGCGATATCCACCATGACAATGTGCTCGACTTCGGCGAACGCGGCTGGCTGGCGATCGACCCCAAGCGTTTGTACGGTGAACGGGGCTTCGATTACGCCAATATCTTCTGCAATCCCAACTACGGTATCGCCACCGATCCGGCCATTTTCCAGCGCCGCGTGGAACAGGTGTGCCGGTTGGCCGGGTTGGATCGCCGGCGCTTGCTGCAATGGATCCTGGCCTGGTCGGGGCTCTCCGCCGCCTGGTTCATGGAAGACGGGCAGGCGGCTGACATTGACTTTCGCGTGGCCGAACTGGCGGCGCGCGCGTTGGATATCCCGTTGCCGGACGGCGATTCAGGGTTCATCCTGCCAGTAATCGAGCGAGGTTGAAGGGCGCTGCAGGTAGCGCACCTGCTCGCCGTCTGCGCTGCGCGCCATCGCCTGGTATTTGCCGGAATCCGGGTACATCACCAGCTCCGGCTGTTCGCGCGTGCTGACGGACAGGTACTTCAGCGGCGCATCGGAAGTGTTGATGATCTGGTGCGGGTATTCCGGGCCCGGCGGAATGAAAATGACATCCCCGCTGACGATCGGCAGCATTTCTCCGGCCACTCGCAGCGTACCGCTGCCCTCCAGAATGATGAACATTTCCTCCTGAGCGTAGTGAAAATGGTAGGGGCAGGAACGCATGCCCGGCGCCACACAATCGAAAGAGGCGCCCAGCTTGTCGGCGGCGGTGCCGGTGCCGAGACGGGCGCTGACGCTGTCATACAACGGCGGCCGCCGGTCATGTTTCATCTCTACCTGTTCGACATTGCGTATCAGGCGCTGAGCCAACAGCGCGGCTTTCTCAGTCATAAGCTTCCTTGGTGACGGCGTCACTTATTAGGTGAATTGACAGTCAGACGACAGAGAAAGTGAAGGCGCCACGGCGTCGCTTGTCAATGTGGACCGCCCGTTACGCCTCGGAGGTTCGCCGCGGCAGCGACAGCAGCAGATGAGCGATGGCGCCGCCGACAATGCCCCAGAAGGCCGAACCGATGCCGAGCAGCGTGACGCCGGAGGCGGTGATGAGGAAGGCGATCAGCGCCGCGTCGCGCTGTTTTTCATCATGCAGCGCGCGTTGCAGGCTGCCGCCGATGGTGCCGAGCAACGCCAGCCCGGCGATGGTGTGGATCAAGGCGACCGGCAACGCGCTGAACAGCAGGCCGATGGCGCCGCCGAACAACCCGGCCAGCAGGTAAAAGCCGCCGGCGGCCACCGCGCCCATATAGCGCCGATGCGGATCGGGATGCACGTCCGGCCCCATGCAAATGGCGGCGGTAATGGCGGCGATGCACACCGAGAAACCGCCGAATGGCGCCAGCAGCAGCGCGGTCAGCGCCGTCCAGGCGATCAGCGGTGAGGTGGGGACACGGTAACCCGCCGCCTGCAGCGTAGCGATCCCGGGAGCGTTCTGTGAAGCCATGGTCACCACGAAGAAAGGCACGCCGATGCCGAGCAGCGTCGGCCAGCTGAAATGCGGCGCGATAAATTCCGGCACGGCGAACGCCGTCGTCTGCTGCGTCAGCTGGATATCGCCCTGCAGCGCGGCGATCGCCAGCCCAATCGCCAGCGTCAATACGATGGCGTAGCGCGGCAGGTAACGGCGGCTGAGCAGATAGGTCAGCCCCATACCGGCGCTGAGGAGGAAATTGAGCTGCAGCGAAGCGAAGGCGTCCAGCCCGAAACGCAGCAGGATCCCCGCCAGCATCGCGGCGGAAATCGCCTGCGGAATATAATCCATCAGGCGAGCGAACAGCCCGGTGACGCCGCACAGCAGGATCAGTCCCGATGCGAAGATAAACACCCCGATCGCCTCGTTGATCGGCGTGCCGGGCAGGCTGGTGACCAGCAGCGCCGCGCCGGGCGTCGACCAGGCGGTGAGGATCGGGGTGCGATAGTAAAGCGACAGCCCGAGGGAAGTGACGCCCATTGCGATCCCAAGTGTGCTCAGCCAGCCGCCGATCTGCGCCGGCGTAGCGCCCGCGGCGGCGGCGGCCTGGAAAATGATGGCGGCAGAGCTGGTGTAACCGACCAGAACGGCGACAAAGCCGGCCATGATGGCGGGCAGGGTCAGATGACGCAGGGTGACGGCAGGGCGCATGAGCAGCTCCAATCGGTGGTTGTGCGTTATAACGCACGGCAAGAAATCAGCATAGCACCGTGCGCTATAGCGCACAAGCGGGTATAATCGGGCACGACACGCAGAGGAGAACAGGATGCAGGAACTGGCCGGCCATTTGGCGCACACCCTTCGCACGCTGCGCGCACAGCGCGGCTGGAGCCTGACGCAGGCGGCGGAATTCACCGGCGTCAGCAAGGCGATGCTCGGGCAGATTGAACGCGGCGAGTCCAGCCCGACGGTGGCGACGCTGTGGAAGATCGCCACCGGTTTCAACGTGGCGTTTTCCGCCTTTCTTGAGGCCTCACCCGCCCAGCAGCAGGCGACGCTGCACCGCTATGGCGATCTGCCGGTGTACGATCAGGACAACGCCGACATGCGCGTGGTGCCGCTGTTTCCCTACGATCGCCAGCTGGGTTTCGATATGTTCGTCATCGATCTCGCGCCGGGTGCGTTCAGCGAATCGTCGCCGCATGAGCCGGGCGTGATCGAGCATGTGATCGTGATCAGCGGCCGGTTGGAATTGGCGATAGACGGCGCGTGGCACAGCCTGGCGGCCGGCGAGGCGATGCGCTTTCAGGCCGATCGGCCGCATGCCTACCGCAACGCCGGTTCACAAACGGTGCGTATCCACGATCTGATCCACTATCCTCAATCCTGACTCAACGCGGCGGCCGTGGGCTTTGACTCCGCGCCGCCAAACGCCTACCTTGTTGAAAATGACTCTTATTTCACAGGCTGTCGCCCATGACGGGGCGGCGTTGCAGCCGACTCAAAAGGAGCTTGATTTTGCCGGTCACCAATCGACGTCAGTTCATTAAACTCAGTGCGCAAACCGCAGGAGCCGTATTCGCGATGACTTCATTACCCAACAGTATCCGCCTGGCGATGGCGGCGGAGGGCGGCGCGGCCGCCGGCGATGAATTCCTGTGGCTGGAAGAGCTGCAGGGTAAAAAAGCGCTGCAATGGGTGCAGCAGGAAAATCAGCGCACCGTGGCACGTTTCGGTCAGGGCGAAGACTTTCAGCGCATTGAGCGCGAAGTCCTGGATATCCTCAATAAAGACACCCAGATCCCGTGGGTGAGCAAACGCGGCGAGTACTATTACAACTTCTGGCAGGATCAGGCCAACCCGCGAGGCCTGCTGCGGCGCACCACGCTGGACGAGTACCGCAAGGCCAAACCGGCCTGGGAGACGGTGCTGGATATCGATGCGTTGGGCAAAGCGGAGGGCAAGGATTGGGTTTATCAGGGCTCGCAACCGCTGGCGCCGGAATACCGTTATTGCCTGATGCAGCTGTCGCCGGACGGCGGTGACGCCACCGAAATCCGCGAATTCGATCTGGTTGCCAAACGTTTCGTCAAAGACGGTTTCAACGTGCCGGTGGCGAAAAGCCGGGTTTCCTGGGTCGATCGGGACACGCTGTTCATCGCCACCGATTTCGGCCCCGGCTCGATGACCCAGTCCGGCTACGCGCGCATCGCCAAACGCTGGCGGCGCGGTACGCCGCTGAGCGCCGCCGAAACGCTGTACGAAGCGCAGCCCGAAGACATGGCGGTCTTCGCCTATCACGACCGCACGCCGGGCTTTGAGCGCGATTTCGTCGGCCGCAGCCTGGACTTCTATCGCCGTGACTATTTCTTGCTGGCACAGGACGGCCGGCAGAAAAAAATCGATATCCCGGCCGACGCCGAGCTGGACACGCATCGGGAATGGCTGCTGATCAAACCGAGCAGCGACTGGGAAGTGGGCGGCAAGCGTTATCCGTCCGGCGCGCTGCTGGCGGCCAACTTCGATGACTATCTGGCGGGCAAGCGCGAGCTGCAGCTGCTGTTTACCCCGACCGCCGAGCAGGCGCTGAGCGGCTACAGCGGCACCCGCGATCATCTGATCCTCAGCATCATGGATAACGTGGTCAACCGGCTGGAGGTGCTGACGCCGCAGGGCGGCAGCTGGCAGCGTCGTCCGCTGGGCAACCCCGGCGCCATCAGCACCCTTTCCGCCGGCGGCATCGACGAAGAGAGCAACGCCTATTTCCTGACCGTCAGCGGGTTCCTGCAGCCGACCTCGCTGTACATGGGCAATCTCGACGGCGGTGAGGCGACGCTGTTGAAACAGGCGCCGCAGGACTTTGACGCCGCCGGCTATCAGGTCAGCCAGCATTTCGCGCGCTCCAAGGACGGCACCCGCGTGCCGTATTTCCAGATCGCCGCCAAAGATCTCAAGCTGGACGGCAGCACGCCGACGCTGCTGTATGGCTACGGCGGATTTGAAGTGCCGCTGTTGCCGGGCTATCTCGGCGGCAAGGCGCCGGCCTGGCTGGAGCGCGGCGGGGTGTACGTGGTGGCCAACATCCGCGGCGGCGGCGAATATGGCCCGGCCTGGCATCAGGCGGCGCTCAAGCAGAACCGCCATCGCGCCTATGAGGATTTCGCCGCCGTGGCCGAAGATCTCATCGCACGCAAGGTGACCTCGGCGCCGCATCTGGGGGCGCGCGGCGGCAGCAACGGCGGCCTGCTGGTGGGCAATATGCTGACGCTGTATCCGCAGCTGTTCGGCTGCATCGTCTGCGAAGTGCCGCTGCTGGACATGCAGCGCTATACCCAGCTTTCCGCCGGCGCGTCGTGGATCGCCGAATACGGCGATCCGAGCAAGCCGGAGGAGTGGGCCTACATCAAGACCTTCTCGCCATACCACAACATTCAGGCGCAGACGGCCTACCCGTCGGTGCTGTTCTATACCGCGACCAGCGACGATCGGGTCAACCCGGCCCATGCCCGCAAAATGGCGGCGCGCATGCAGGCTATGGGGTATCAGCAGGCCTATTTCTATGAAAATACCGAAGGCGGGCACAGCGCCGCCGCCGACAAGCAGCAGGCGGCGTTCCACAGCGCACTGGTAAGCGAATTCATGTGGGCCAACCTGAGCGGCAAACCCAAGTCAGCGTAAACCTTTTTCTTGCGGCATAAAAAAACACCGGGGCGTTAACCCCGGTGTTTTTATTTACGCTCAATCCGCCGGCGGTCAGCGAGCCGCAGTGGCTTCCTGCGCTTGCTGATTGGCGTCTTCGGTGGTGTCCAGCGTCATGCGGTACAGCTTCGGCGCGGTCAGCATCATCAGGATAGCGATGACGGCGGTGACAATGCCGATCTGCATAAACACATGGCTGTAGATGGCCAGCGAAGCGTGCGCGTCGTTGATGTCGCTTGGCACGGCGGTCAGACCGGCAACCTTACCGGCGATCAGCGCGGCGGCGGCGGTAGTCAGGAACCAGGAGCCCATGATGAAGCCCATCAGACGCTGTGGCACCAGCTGTGCCACCATCGCCAGACCCAGGCCGGAAATCATCAGCTCGCCGATGCTCTGCAGCGCGTAGCTCAGGATCAGCCAGTTGACCGACACGATGCCCTGTTCGTTGGCGAAGCTGGCGCCCCATGGCAGCACCAGGAAGGCGCAGGAGCAGAGGATCATGCCGAAAGCGAACTTGTGCGGCATCGGCAGGCGATCGCCCATTTTGTTATACAGCGCGGCCAGAATCGGGCTGGCGAGCATGATCCAGAACGGGTTCAGCGCCTGATACTGCTCCGGCTCGAAGGCGACGCCGAAGATGCTGTGTTCCACGTTATGGATGGCGAAGAAGTTCAGCGAGGTTGGCATCTGGCTGTACAGCACGAAGAACACCACCGCTTCCAGCATCAGCAGGAAGGCGACGATCATCTTGCGGCGTGCGGCGCCGTGCAGGGCGAAGGTTTCCTTGGCGAACACCAGAACGATACCGGCGGAAACGAGGGCCAACGCCCAGCGCGCGATCACCTGGTTGTGCAGCAGCCAGCTGGACACGGCGATCAACGCCACGATGCCGACCAGCACCATCAGCAGCTTCGGCAGATGCAGCGGCTTGAAGTCAGGTCTGGAGCCGTTTTCCTTCACCCACTTGTGGCACATCATAAAGTTGACCAGGGTGATCAGCATGCCGACCACGCTCAGGGAGAACGCCACGCTCCAGCCGTATTTCGCCGCCAGCCACGGGGTGGCCAGCATGGAGAAGAAGGAACCGATGTTCACCGACATGTAGTACATGGTGAAAGCGCCGTCGATGCGCGGGTCATCTTTCTCATAGCAGGTGGACAACAGGGAGGACGGATTAGCCTTGAACAGGCCGCTGCCCACGGCGATGGTCGCCATGCCCATGTAAACCCAGAAGATGTCGTGGCCGGAGTAGGCCACCATGGCGTAACCGGCGGCCAGCACCAGTGCGCCGAGCACGATCACGCGTTTGGCGCCCAGCACCTTGTCGCCCAGCCAGCCGCCGATGGCGACGAAGCCGTATACCAGGGCGCTGAAAGAAGAGAACAGGGTGATGGAATCGGCTTCGCTCATGCCGAGCATCTTGACCAGATAAACCGCCATGATGCCCTGCAGGCCGTAATAGCCGAAACGCTCCCACAGTTCGATCGAGAAGATCAGGTAGAACGCTTTCGGTTGTTTGAACGCGTTAAGGCTAACGCTCTCCGGGTGTTGGTTGTTTGCTGTTGACACTGGTACCTCTGTTTTTTCGCAGCCCGTCTTTGGAGGACGGGAAAGTACAAAAGTTGATGCGGAACGGCATCCTTTTGCGTTGTTATAGGATGGGGACGGCGGTTAATGTTCACTATCTTTGTCAACGTGGCAAGCAGTTTGTCATATTCGGTTACATTTAACGCTCGCAGGATTATGCTGCGATGTTGCAAATGTTATGCAGTATTAACTTTCGGGTTTTAATGGTTTGCCGATTTTTTGTTTTGATTAAAAGCTATACGGATTTTAAACAGGGATATATTCTGCTGAATTGCTATTTTTTAGCTCATCAGTGTATGAGTGGTTGTTAATCCATTGGAATGTTGTGCATATGCAGCATTTTGTAAAATTATAGAAATTTAGGAAAACGGGGCTGGCATTTGTGAACGCCTTGTGATCCTGAAAGCGTGACGTTCACCGCAATTTTTGACTAATTTTTCGCTTGAAAATAACGCGGCACTGAGTTTTTCACTGAAAACCGCGATAACGCCGTGGTTACTGCTGCGCGATATCACATTTCCGATAAAAAAGAGGCGCTGGCGGGGGGAGTGGCGGCGACGGGTGCGGTTTGCCGCACCCGTCAGACTCAGGATTCTGGATAAACCTTCTCTTTATACTCGCACAGATCTTCGATGATGCAGGAGCCGCAGCGCGGTTTGCGCGCGATGCAGGTGTAGCGCCCGTGCAGGATCAGCCAGTGGTGGCAATCGACCTTGAATTCGGCGGGCACCACCTTCAACAGCTTCTCTTCCACCTGATCGACGTTCTTGCCCGGCGCGAAGTGGGTGCGGTTGCACACCCGGAAGATGTGGGTGTCCACGGCGATGGTCGCCCAGCCGAAGGCGGTATTGAGCACCACGTTGGCGGTCTTGCGGCCGACGCCCGGCAGCGCTTCCAGCGCGGCGCGATCTTCCGGCACTTCGCCGCCGTGCAGCTCCAGCAGCATACGGCAGGTTTTGATCACGTTTTCGGCCTTGCTGTTGAACAGGCCGATGGTCTTGATGTACTCCTTGACGCCATCAACCCCCAGCGCCAGCATGGAGGCGGGGGTGTTGGCGACCGGGTAAAGTCTGGCGGTCGCCTTGTTGACGCTCACGTCGGTGGCCTGCGCAGACAGCAGCACGGCAATCAGCAGTTCAAACGGGGTGGTGTACACCAGCTCGGTGGTCGGGTGCGGGTTGTTGTCGCGCAGCCGGGTCAGAATTTCCAGTCGCTTCTGCTTGTTCATCAGGCCTTCTCAGCACGTCCTTGTTCCAGCAGCGGTTCCGCCGCCACGGCGCGGGCTTTGCGCGCCTTCATTTTTTCGTCGATCAGATATTTGACCGCCAGCAGCAGCCCCAGGCCGATAAAGGCGCCCGGCGGCAGCATCGCCAGCAGGAATGGGCTGTCGAAATGCACCACTTCGATGCGCAGCGACTTGGCCCAGCCGCCCAGCAGTTGGTCGGCGCCGTCGAACAGCGTACCGTTGCCCAACAGTTCGCGCATCGAGCCCAGCGTCACCATCACGCCGGTGGCGCCAAGGCCGATGGCCATGCCATCCAGCGCCGAGAGGCCGACCGGCTTCTTGGCGGCCACCGCTTCGGCGCGGCCGACCACGATGCAGTTGGTCACGATCAATGGAATAAAGATGCCGAGCGACTGATACAGGCCGAAGGCATAGGCGTTGATCAGCATCTGCACGATGCTCACCACCGCGGCGATGATCATCACGTAGATCGGAATACGCACTTCGCTCGGCACCCAGCGGCGCACCGCGGAGATGGAGGCGTTGGTCAGCGTCAGCACCAGCGTGGTGGCCAGCCCCAGGCCCAGCGCGTTGGTGACGGTGGAGGTCACCGCCAGCAACGGACACATGCCCAGCAACTGCACCAGGGCGGAGTTGTTTTTCCACAACCCCTGAACGATCAATTCTTTGGCTTCACTCATTCGGCGGCTCCACACGCAGGTAAGTTTTCAAGTTTAGGCGGCAGCGTTTCCATATACAACGCCGTGCGGCGCACCGCATTGACCACCGCCCGCGGGGTGATGGTGGCGCCGGTGAATTGGTCGAACATGCCGCCGTCTTTCTTCACCGCCCAGCGCTTATCGTCCGGGCCTTCGATTTTCTTGCCGCTGAAGAAGGAAATCCAGTCGGAAATGCGCAGTTCAATTTTGTCACCCAGCCCAGGCGTTTCGTGGTGTTCAATCACCCGGGTGCCGAGCACCGTGCCGTTGAAATCGGCGCCGACCAGCAGCTTGATGGCGCCGGAGTAGCCGTCCGGCGCGGTGGTTTCCAGCGCGGCGGCCGTCGGCTGCCCGTTTTTGCGCGCCAGGTACAAGCGATGCGGCGCGCCGTCGCCCA
Organism: Serratia sp. PGPR-27; assembly: GCF_022678525.1. Lineage (NCBI taxonomy): Bacteria > Pseudomonadati > Pseudomonadota > Gammaproteobacteria > Enterobacterales > Yersiniaceae > Serratia > Serratia sp. PGPR-27. The sequence goes on from NZ_JALBYS010000047.1 coordinate 25,946, forward strand.
GCGCCGGATCGCTGACCAGCAGGCATTCGTTCTGCATGATGTTGTCGTAGTTTTCCGGCGGCACCACCTGATCGAGCAGCGCTTTTTGCTGCAGCGCCGCCTGATGGGCGATGGTGGTTTTCGTCAGGGCGTAAACCACGGCGGTCAGGCCGGTGGTGACCGCCGCAAACACCGCCAGCGTGGTGCCGTGCTTTCTCATGGAATTCAGCATGGCGGCTCCTTAGCGATGGCCGTACACGCGCGGTTGCGTGTAGTGGTCGATTAACGGGACGGTGATGTTGGCGAGCAGCACGGCGAAGGCCACGCCATCAGGGTAGCCGCCATAGACGCGGATCAGCCAGACCAGCACGCCGATCAGCGCGCCGTAGATTAAGCGGCCCTTCGGCGTGGTGGAGGCGCTGACCGGATCGGTGGCGATAAAGAACGCACCCAGCATGCTGGCGCCGGAGAACAGGTGGATCAGCGGCGAAGCCTGATGCGCCGGATCGATCCACCAGGCCAGACCGGAACAGAAGGCGATGGCGGCCAACATGCTGAAAGGGATTTGCCAATGAATCAGACGGCGCGCCAGCATAAACAGGCCGCCGGCCAGGAAACCGAGGTTGACCCACTGCCAGCCGATACCGGCCAGCGCGCCGCCGAACAGCGGCTGCTGCAACACCTGTTCCACGCTGTGGCCGCTGCGCAGGCCGGTTTTGAAGCCGTCGAGCGGGGTAGCCTGGCTGATGCCGTCCACGCCCATCTGCAGTTCGTGCAGCGTCGCGCCCTGTGCGGTATGGCCGCTGAAAATCGCCAGCAGCGTGTCGTGGAACGACAGCGCGGTGGCGCGCAGTTCATCCGGCGGCAGCCAGCTGGTCATCTGCACCGGGAAGGAGATCAGCAGCACTACGTAACCGACCATCGCCGGGTTGAACGGGTTCTGCCCGAGGCCGCCATACAGCTGTTTGGCGATAACGATGGCGAAGAAGGTGCCGATGACGATCATCCACCACGGCGCCAGCGGCGGCAGGCTGATGCCGAGCAGCAGCGCGGTCAGCAGGGCGGAGTTATCCGCCAGCCGGCTGCGCACCGGCAGCTTGCGCAGCCTGAGGATCGCGCCTTCTGCGGCCAGCGCGACGATCGCCGCCAGCGTCACCTGAATCAGCACGCCGTAGCCGAAAAACCAAATCTGCGCCGCAATGCCGGGAATGCACGCCAACATGACCCACAGCATAATGCGGCTGGTGCTTTGCTGGTTGTGGGTGAAAGGCGAGCTGGCGATGTGTAAGCCTTTGGCGGCTGTGGGTGATACCGGCCTGAACTTCATAGAGTAACGATACCTTCTGCGCCGCGCCTGCGGCAGTTTCGATGCGCCATACTGCGGGCGCGGCAAAAATGATAGCCGAGCATTCTACCTGATTCGATGCGAGGGTAATACGCCTTAATGATAAGGGTATTCGGCTTTCCGCACATCTGGCGATCGGGGTGGCGCGATTTGATTTTTTTTTGGCCGGGAAATGGGCTAACGTGAGGAATTGTCAGTGGAACTTGTGCCGTCATCGACCGCGGGAAATGGGGTAAATGTCTGAATGAGATATCATTTTTCTCCAGATTTCCGCACAAAATAACAACTTTCACATAATCCGTGTAGGTTACTATCGCGAACATTATTGAGTCAGTGAATCCATAATAATGACAAATGAAGACATTTTTTTTATTGAAGAGCTAATTGAGTGGGTGGAGATACATCTGGAGAAACGGCCAAACCTGGATGAAGTCGCGCGTATTTCGGGCTATTCCAAGTGGCATCTGCAACGTAAATTCAAGCGTATTACCGGCATTCAACTCGCCACCTATATCCGTTCGCGCATCCTGACGCGCGCCGCGGTGGCGTTGCGCATTACTCGTCGCTCCATCATCGATATCTCCGATGAGCTGGGCTTCGACTCTCAGCAGACCTTTACCCGCATGTTCAAGCAGCGCTTCGGCACTACCCCCAATCGCTACCGCTCGATGGAGCACTGGGACGTGAAAAACCTGATGCCGCGCTTTAACTTCGAAGCCAGCTACGGCGCCGGTTATTACCCGGAAGTGAAGCGGCTGACGCTGCCCGACATGCAGCTGGTCGGCTTCACGCGCCGGCTGGATTTCGCCTCCGAACAGGAGCTGGAGTACTCTTCCTGCATGGCGATGAAGGATGAGATTTTCAACGACTTCTTCAAGGGGCTGCACGTCGACTGTCGGCGGATTTACAGCATCTACTCCCCTCATGCCGGGGAGGGCGACGAGCTCTCATCCACGCTGGTGATGGCGGTTGATCCTGAACACAGAAAGGATATTCTTTCCAACCATCAGATAGACACCTTCCATTTGCCGAGCCGCGAGTTTATCTCTATCAACCATAAGGGGTCGGCGAAAGAGTGTTTGCAGTTTTTCGGCTACCTGATGTCGCATGTGATGCCGGGGTTGAAGGATAAAGTGCGTGGCAGTATGGAAATGGAGATCATTCAAACCAAAGAGTGGAATCCTGAATCCAAACTGCGTCAGATTGAAGTGGATTACACCTACCTGATTTCTATCGATTAAATGGCGCCTGGCGTCAGCCAGGCGCCGCTATCATTATTTGTCTTCCGTTTCCGCCGCCAGCGATTCTCTGGCGGCTTTTTTGGCCTTGGCGCGGGCGATAGCCGCCGCGACCGCCGCCTTGCGCGGATCTTCTTCGGCGGCAGCCGGCGCCGGTTCCGTCGATGCAGGGGCATCCGCCTGCTGCGCCGCTTTCTTGGCCTTGGCGCGGGCGATAGCCGCCGCGACCGCCGCCTTGCGCGGATCTTCTTCGGCTGCAGCCGGCGCCGGTTCCGTCGATGCAGGGTCATCCGCCTGCTGCGCCGCTTTCTTGGCTTTTACGCGCGCCAGTGCCGCCGCGACCGCCGCTTTACGCGGATCGTCCTCTGTTGCCGCCGGGGCGGAGCTGTCTGCTGCCGGCGCCTCTTTGCGCGCTTTCACGCGGGCCAGCGCCGCGGCCACGGCGGCTTTACGCGCATCGTCGCCGGCGGTCGCCGGTGGCGCTTCCGTTTCCACCTCGGCAGCCAGCTGGGCACGACGTTCGCGCGCCTGCGCTTTACGTGCTTCGCGGGCAGCGATCATCTCGCTGTTATCCGGCTGCTGGCCGTTGACCGGCGTAACCGCCGCTTCGGCATTCTTGCTGCGCACGCGCGCCAGCGCGGCCTGCACTGCGCCCTGATCGTCGTCGGTCAGTTTGACGGCGGCCTTTTTATGTCGCTCTTCACGCGCCAGTTTTTCACGCTCCAGACGCGCCAGCTTGGCCTCGTAACGCGCCTTGGCCTCGGCGGTGCGCGCCGCTTCCAGATCGATAGCCTTGATTTCGGCCTTTTCCTGCCGGTAGTACTGTACCAGCGGGATATTGCTGGGGCAGACGAACGCGCAGGCACCGCATTCGATGCAGTCGAACAGGTTATGGTTGCGCGCCTTGTCGTGCTCCTGCCCGCGGCTGAACCAATACAGCTGTTGCGGCAGCAGCCCGGCAGGGCAAGCGTCTACGCACAGGCCGCAGCGGATGCAGGACTGCTCCGGTTCCTGCGGCGTCATTTCATCCACCGTCGGTGCCAGAATGCAGTTGCTGATCTTGACGATCGGCACGTTCAGCGCGGGCAGGGTGAAGCCCATCAGCGGGCCGCCCATGACCACCATCTGCTGCGCCTGCGGGCGGAAACCGACGAAGTCGAGCAGGTGCTGCACCGGCGTGCCGATGCGAGCCCACAGATTGCCGGGGCGCTCGATCGCCTCGCCGGTCAGGGTCACTACGCGCTCAATCAGCGGTTCGCCGTCGACGATCGCTCGCTTGATGGCGAAGGCGGTGCCGACGTTTTGCATCAATACGCCGATAGCGGAGGAGTGCTTACCGTGCGGCACTTCCTTGCCGGTCAAAATTTTGGTCAGCTGCTTGGCGCCGCCGGATGGGTATTTGGTCGGGATGACGCGCAGCGCAATGCCGGGCTGGCCGCGCAACGCCTGTTTCAGCGCCGCGATTGCCTCCGGTTTATTGTCTTCGATGCCGATCAACGTGAGCTTGGGTTGCAGAATGTGTTGCAGGATCTGCGTGCCTTCAATGATCTGAGCGGCATGTTCCTGCATCAGACGGTCGTCGGCGGTAATGTAAGGCTCGCACTCGGCGGCGTTGAGGATCAGCGTTTCCACGCCGCTCATGCCGCCTTGCAGTTTGCTGGCGGTCGGAAAACCTGCGCCGCCCAGGCCGGCGATGCCGGCCTGATGAATACGTTGAATCAGTTCCGCGGCGGGCGATTGGCGATAGTCCGCCACCGGATCGCGCTCGCACCAGCGGTCTTCCCCGTCTGCCTCGATAATCACGCACAGCTCCGTCAGCCCGGACGGGTGCGCGGTGATGTGCGGCGTAATGGCGCTGACGGTGCCCGAGGTCGGGGCGTGCACCGGCACGGTGCGGCCGCGGCCGACGGTCAGCGGCTGGCCTTTCAACACCCGATCGCCGGCGCTGACGCACAGCTCGCCTTCCGGCCCCAGATGCTGTTGCAGCGGAATGATAAAGGTCTTGGGCAGGGGCGCGACACGCAGCGGCGCACCGCTGGACTGCGTTTTCATTTCCGGTGGATGGATCCCGCCGTCGAAATCCCAGATCCGGTCTTTTTTAAAGGCGGCGAACAGATTAAGCATGTTGCTCCACGTGGATCACTTGCACCGGGATCGTCTTCATGTCCCACTTCCAGTTGGCGGTGGTGGTAGCGACCGGTCTCATTTCAATACAGTCGGTAGGGCAAGGGGCGACGCACAGATCGCAGCCGGTACAGAGGTCGGTGATGACGGTGTGCATGGCGCGGGTGGCGCCGACGATGGCGTCCACCGGGCAGGCCTGAATGCACTTGGTGCAGCCGATGCAGTTGGCCTCGTCGATATAGGCCACTTTACGCTCCGGCTCGGCGGCGGCTTCGCTGCCCAGCGGCTGCGGTTCTACGTTGAGCAGCTCCGCCAGTTTCAGCATCACCTGTTCGCCGCCCGGCGCGCATTTGTTGATCATCTCGCCGTTGGCCACCGCCTCGGCATAGGGGCGACAGCCGGGGTAGCCGCACTGGCCGCACTGGCTCTGCGGCAGGATCGCATCGACCTGCTCGGCGACCGGATCCTCTTCCACCTCAAAACGGCGCGCGGCGTAGCCCAGCACCAGTCCGAACAGCAGCCCGAGCGCGCTTAGAGCCGCGATAGCTATCCACAACGCAGTCATTAGAATTTCACCAGCCCGGTAAAGCCCATAAAGGCCAGCGACATCAGCCCGGCGGTGATCAGCGCGATCGAGGAGCCGCGGAACGGCGCCGGCACGTCGGCCACCGCCAGACGTTCGCGAATGGCGGCGAACAGCACCATCACCAGCGAGAAACCGGCGGCGGCGCTAAAGCCGTAAACGGCGGACTGCAGGAAGTTGTAGCCGAGGTTGACGTTAAGCAACGCCACGCCAAGCACCGCGCAGTTGGTGGTGATCAGCGGCAGGAAGATGCCCAGCAGGCGGTAGAGCGCCGGGCTGGTTTTGCGCACTACCATCTCGGTGAACTGCACGACGACGGCGATCACCAGAATGAAGGAGAGCGTGCGCAGGTACACCAGATCCAGCGGAACCAGAATAAAGGTGTTGATCACCCAGGCGCTGACGGAGGCCAGCGTCATGACGAAGGTGGTGGCCATTCCCATGCCGATGGCGCTTTCCAGCTTCTTGGAAACGCCGAGGAACGGGCACAGGCCAAGAAACTTCACCAGAACGAAGTTGTTCACCAGTACGGTGCCGACAAACAGGAGCAGGTATTCGGTCATTGCGATGCCTAAAAAAATAAAAGCCGCCTATTATCGGGAATCGGCGGCCGGACGACAACATATGAATCGCAGGGGTATTGCCTTTTTTGGCGAAAATTTACACAAAACACCCGATAAAACGTGCTGCAACCGCCTTTAACGTTCGGTAAAGGTGCCTTTAACCCGCTGCGAGCGCTTGATGTAAGGCACCAGCAGCGCCGCCATCAGCAGCGGCCAGCCGAGGCTGCGCACCGCCACTTCATCCGGCACCGGCGCGAAGGCGAAAGCTTTCACCGCCAGGATCACCGTGATCAGCAGCCATAACAAGAACAGTTTAGGGAAGCGCTGCGACCGCTGGCAGAACAGAAACACCAGCCACAGGGTAAAGCCCCACATCAAGAGCGTGGTCAGCACCGAAAAGTACCATTGCAGGGTAAACGCCTGGGCGTTGGTCAACAGATAGTCGCGCGACTCGGGCATGAAGATCGCCATGGCGTACAGGAGCAGCATCAGGCTGGCGCTGAGCAGGGTAACGATCAGATAGGCCAGCGGGGCCAGCAACCAACCGCCGATACGAGAGTATTCAGCTTGAGACATAAAACGGCTTCCTGATTGAATCGGGGATCACAGGCGGCATAGCTTAGCGGGTAATATAGGCTTCGTCATCTCTATCAAGCGGATAGCTCGGCATCGCGGCGCCGGGCCGCACGTTTGGCTACTCCGGCCTCGCTTCGAATTAACATCTCATTTACTTCTTGTTCCATCCGGCCGCATGGTGTCAAATCGAAAGGGTCTGTCGTGAGCCTGCAAGAGGAAATCCCATGGCTGAAAAAATTCGTGTCGGGCTGGTCGGTTACGGCTACGCCGGTAAAACCTTTCATGCGCCGCTAATCGCCGGTACGCCGGGGCTGGAACTGGCCGCCGTTTCCAGCAGCGATGCCGGCAAAGTGCACGCCGACTGGCCGTCGATGACGGTCGTGGGGGATGCGCAGGCGCTGTTCGCCGATCCGGCCCTCGATCTGATCGTCATTCCTACCCCCAACGATACCCATTTCCCGCTGGCGCAACAGGCGCTGGCCGCCGGCAAGCACGTGGTGGTGGATAAACCGTTTACCGTGACGCTGTCACAAGCACAGGCGCTGCAACAGCAGGCGCAGCAGAGCGGTTTACTGCTGTCGGTGTTCCACAACCGTCGCTGGGACAGCGATTTCCTTACCCTTAAGGCGCTGCTGAACGACGGTTCGCTGGGCGAGGTGGTGTACTTCGAATCGCACTTCGATCGCTACCGGCCGCAGGTGCGCCAGCGCTGGCGCGAACAGGGCGGCGTCGGCAGCGGCATCTGGTTCGATTTGGGGCCGCATCTGCTCGATCAGGCGCTGCAACTCTTCGGCAAGCCCGACCGACTGTTTGTCGATCTGGGTGAGCTGCGGCCGGGGGCGCAGGCGGTGGACTATTTTCACGCGCTGCTGAGCTATGGCGATCGCCGCGTGGTGCTGCACGCCAGCATGCTGGCGGCGGCGGAGAGCCCGCGCTACGTCGTGCACGGCACCCGCGGCAGCTATGTCAAATACGGCCTCGATACGCAGGAGGACCGGCTGAAGGCCGGCGAGCGCTTGCCGCAGGCCGATTGGGGCTATGACATGCGCGATGGCGTGGTGACGCTGTCACGTGACGATCTGCTGGCGGAGCAACCGCTGCTCAACATTCCCGGCAATTATCCGGCTTATTACGCGGCGGTGCGCGACGCTATCGCCGGCATCGCTGAAAACCCGGTGCCGGCCGCCGACGCCATCGCGGTGATGGCATTGATTGAACTGGGGCTGGAATCGGCCCGGCTGCAGCAGGCGCTGCCGGTGGTTTAATACCGCCCATTTCTCTGTGCCCGGCGCAACGTCGGGCCTTTTTACGACTTTACGTGCAAGGAAATTCGTTTCATGTCCTGGTTGCAGCGTTTGCGCATTGATAAATTTTTGCTGGTTCTGATTTTGGTGGTGATCGTCGCCTCGCTGTTCCCCTGCGAAGGCATCTGGAAAACCTTCTTTGAACACCTGACCACCGCCGCCATCGCGCTGCTGTTCTTTATGCACGGCGCCAAGCTGTCGCGCGAGGCGATCGTCGCCGGCATGAGCCACTGGAAGCTGCATCTGCTGGTGTTCCTCAGCACCTTTGCGCTGTTCCCGCTGCTCGGGCTGGCGATGAACCTGCTGGTGCCGGGCATCATGACGCCGACGGTCTATCTCGGCTTCCTCTATCTGTGCGCGCTGCCGGCCACGGTGCAGTCGGCCATCGCTTTTACCTCGGCGGCGGGCGGCAACGTGGCGGCGGCGATCTGCAGCGCCTCAGCGTCCAGCATTCTTGGCGTGTTCCTGTCGCCGCTGCTGGTGGGGGCGTTGATGCATACCCAGGGCGGCAATACCGACGTGCTGCACGCCATTGGCTCAATCATTCTGCAACTGATGGTGCCGTTCGTGATCGGCCATCTGGCGCGGCCGCTGATCGGCAAGTGGATCGACCGCCATCGCAAACTGATTAACCTGACCGACCGTTCGTCGATCCTGCTGGTGGTGTATACCGCGTTCAGTGCGGCGGTGGTGGAAGGGATTTGGCACCGTATCGACGGCTGGTCGCTGCTGACTATCCTGGTGATGTCGCTGGTGCTGCTGACGGTGGTGCTGGTGATCAACACCTACGCGGCGCGCTGGCTGGGCTTCAACACCGCCGATGAAATCACCATCGTCTTCTGCGGTTCGAAAAAGAGCCTGGCGAACGGCATCCCGATGGCCAACGTGCTGTTCCCGGCCGCGGCGGTGGGCGCCATGGTGCTGCCGCTGATGATTTTCCACCAGGTGCAACTGATGGTGTGCGCGGTGCTGGCGCAGCGCTATGCGCGTAAAACCGCCAAACAGCGGGCCGAGGCGGAGGCGCTGGCGGCCAAATAGGTAGCAGGCCGCTAGCGGCGGCCCAGCGCGTCGAGCAGAAAGTCGGCGCGCTCATCGGGTGAGGCGCGCGGCAGCTCTTGCAGCCGATAGCCATAACGGCGATAGATGGCCACCATCGCCCGATAGGTTTGCTCGGCTTCGGCGAAAGACTGTTTTCTCTCGCTGTCCTGCGCATAAATCGCTCGCCACGGCGGGGCGATGAACACCGTATCGGCATAGCGAAAGGCGTCGATCGCCGCTGTTAAGGGGGCGGGGATCGATAATCCGCACAGCGTCAGGTAACCGGCGATATCCGGCAGGCCGCGATCGAAGAACCAGCATGTTGCGCCCGTCGCTTCGCGCCATGAACGCAGTTCCCAATCGAGCATCCGCTCGGCGAAAGCCTGGCGATCGCCCCACGGCAGCGCATTGCCGCCAATACTCACCTGATCCTGAATAATCGCCCGGCCCGCCTCCTGCGAATGCGGGTAACCGCGGCGATGAAGAACGTCGATGAGCGTGCTTTTGCCCGAACCCGGGCCGCCGGTCAGCACGATACGGCGTAGTTTGTCAGACATACGGATCTCCTCTCTTGCAACAGAGTGATGGGGTGAAAACAGCGATAAAGATGAGCAGGCGGAAGAAGACGGGGGATGAGAAGAAGGCGCCGTTTGGCGCCTGGGGAGATTAGCCCTGAACTTTGGCGCGTAGCGCCTGTTTTTCCTGCTCGCTGAGGAAGGCCAGCTTCAGGCCGTTTTCCTGCGCGGTGCGGATTTCTTCCGGCGTCAGCCCGGCCTGCGGCGCGGCGACGCGGTATTCATGCTCGATCTCGATGCCCTGAACCGCCGGATCGTCGGTGTTGATCGACGCCAGCACGCCGTGGCGCAGGAAGGTGGCCAGCGGATGCTGCGCCAGCGACGGCACGGTGCTGGTTTGGATGTTGGAGGTCAGGCAGGACTCGATGCCGATGCCGTGTTCCGCCAGGAAGTCCATCAGCGCCGGATCTTCGACCGCTTTCACCCC